>DASVRB010000631.1:0-6122 GCA_036388835.1 Thermoanaerobaculia bacterium
TCGGGCGAGCTGCCGCGCACGCGCGCATGGTCGATGCTCCTCATCGCGATCGCATTGATCGCCGGCCTCGCGGCAGCGCGGTACGAAAAGACGATCCTCCGTCACGTACGCGATGTGAAATCGCCGGCGGTGCTGAACGACCGCGCTCGCGCGGTGATGGAGGAGCTCGGCCGCGAGCGGGGAGCGCATTCGGCCGGCATGTTCATCGCGAGCTCGTCGCACGTACGCGAGACGCTCGCGAAAAAGCAGCCGCTCGACGCGAACGCGGTTCCGTACCTCTACCGCGACAGTCCCGAGCCGCTCATTCCGAACAATCCGTACGGATGGGTGCGACGCAACGATCCGGCGCACATCGTCCCCCGGCATGACGGCGGTGCTGCTCGACGCGGAAGGCCACCTGCGCGAGCTGCGCCGCGTGCCGCCGCTGCGGATGGAAGGCGCGTCGCGACCGATCGACTGGAGCGCCGCGTTTCGCGCGGCCGGTCTCGACATGCGCGAGTTTCGCGAGGCCGCTCCGGCGTATCACTCGGTGGCCGGTTCGGACAGGCGCTATGCATGGCTGCGCGTCCGCGACTCGCTGCGCGTCGAAGCGGCATCATCGGCCGGACTGCCGGTCTGGTTCGCGCTTCCGGAAGCGTCGGCAGCGGCAGTGGCGGACCCGACTCCGAGCCGTTCGCTCATGCTCTCCGACCCGTTGGCGGTGATGCTCGCCGTGATGCTGCTGGTGGCGATGTTCTTTGCCCGCCTCAACGTCGTGCGCGGCCGCGCCGATGCGCGCGGCGCGCTGCGCGTCGGCTTGTTCGCGACGGTGGCGATGCTCGCCGGACTCGTGCTCATCGCGCGGCACACCACCAGCGCCGCGGACGAGTGGGCGATGCTGACGATCCTCGCCGGGACGTCGATGTACTACGGATTCGTGGCGTGGCTCTGCTACCTCGCGATCGAGCCGTACGTGCGGCGGCGCTGGCCCGACATGCTGGTCGGCTGGACGCGCCTGGTGAACGGCCGGTTTCGCGATCCGCTGGTCGGCAACGAGATCCTGACGGGCCTGATCGCCGGCGCCGCCGGGACGATCCTCAATGCGATCGCGGTGCTGCTCATCGCGCGTTTCGCTGTGGTCGTGCCGGCGAACCCGCTGGCACTGCCGGGCATGCGCACGCCGGCCGGTGTCGCGTACGTTTTCCTCGACGCTGCAACGACGTCGCTCACCTACGGCCTCGGACTGGTGACGCTGCTGGTGGCGGTGCGGCGCGTGCTGCGCACCGATCCCGCGGCCTGGCTCGTCACGACGCTGCTCGTGATCGCGGCCGCCGGCTCCGGCTCGATCGATTCGCTCGCGCAGTCCGCAACGATCCTGCTCGCGGTGATGCTCGCGCTGCGCTTCGGCGGCGTGCTCGGCGCGATCGCCGCGTTCTTCATCTACTACGTCGCGGCGTGGGCGCCGCTCACCTGGCAGACGAGCGCGTGGTACTTCAATCGTTCCGCGCTGACGATGCTGGCGCTCGCCGCGCTCGCGGCATACGCGTTCCGCATCGCGCTCGCACACAAGCCGCTGTTCAGCGGCGCGCTCGTGGACGACGAAGCAAACACTTAGTCGCGCGACGCAGCGCGCAGCAGCGCCGTAATACCGGTTCGCGAAAAAGGTGATCTCCGGCGCGAGCCAGACCGCTCCGCGCGTCGCGAGCTTCAGCGGTCGACTGCGAGCGGTGCGTTAGCCAACTCGACCGCAGAGCTCGCACGGAAGAAGCGCCTGCCGCGCAGCGTTGCAGCTCGTTCCATGACGAATTACCTCGACCGCTCATTTTCGATCGGCGGCGTGCACATCGCGCAGCCGCTCGCGCTCGCCCCGATGGCCGAGGTCACGGATACGTATTACCGCTCCCTGATCAAAGAGCTCGGCGGCGTCGGGCTGGTGGTCTCGGAGTTCATCTCCGCCGAGGGCCTCACGCGGAAGAACGACCGCAGCCATCAGATGCTCGCGTTCAACGAAAACGAGCGTCCGGTCGCGATCCAGATCTACGGCGGCGACCCCGAGCGGATGGATGACGCCGCCGCGATCGTCGAAGCGGAGGGCGTCGACATCGTCGACGTGAACATGGGCTGCCCGGTCAAGAAAGTCGTCAACAGCGGCGCCGGCTCCGCGCTGCTCAAAGACTTCGACAAAGCGGCGCGCGTGGTCGAGAAAATCAAGGCCGCGGTGAAGATCCCGGTCACGGTCAAAGTGCGCAAGGGGTGGGAGTCGAACGACGTCATTCCTCTCCTCAAGCGCTTCGAAGATCTCGGCGTCGCCGCGATCGCGATCCACGGCCGCACGCGCAACGAGGCGTACACCGGCGCGAGCGACTGGGGCTACATCGCCACGGTCAAGAGCGAGCTGAAGATCCCGGTGTGGGGCAACGGCGACGTGAAGACCGCGGCCGACGCGATTCGGATGTTCGAGACGACCGGCGTCGACGGCGTGATGATCGGCCGCGCCGCGCTGCACAATCCGTTCATCTTCCGCGACATTCACGCATACGTGAACGGCGAGACTTCGATCGAAAACGAGATCGAGCGCCGCATCGACGCGATGCAGCGCTATCTCTCGAAAATCGACGCCGCACCGCAGATCGACAAGTGGAAGCTCCACAAAGCACGCACCGTCATCGGCTGGTTTTCCAAAGGAATCCCGCACGGCAAGGACATCCGCACCGGACTGCAGGACATCACCGCCGTCGCCGAGGTGCAGCGGTTGCTCGATACGACGCGCGTGCGGCTGGCGGCGTAGGCGTGCAGCGGCGAGGCGCACTCGGTGTCATCCCGCGCCTTGGCGCGGGATCCCCTTCCGACAGGCAACGTCGGCGCTCTTCCGCAGGGGATTCCGCGCCGAGGCGCGGAATGACACGTGATTGGTTCGCGCGATTGGTCTGAAACCCAATGTCCTTCCCTCCTCACATCGAGCGCGTCCTCAGCGCGTATGGCATTCGCGCCGACACAAAGGCTGCGCTGTACGACCTCTATCTCTCCCTCGGCGCTGAGGTGCTGGAGGTGTTTGCCGATGTCGCCGATGGCGTGACGGCGGCGACGATGCTCGAGCCGGACGACACGCTGACCATTCGGGAGCAGGTCGTGGTGCGCTATCTGACGCGCAATCATCCGCGCTGGCTGGAGGGGGCGCCGACGGCGAGTCTCTGGCATCCGCGCGCCGCCGAGGGGCGCGCGTCGGGGGCAGCGGTCCCGCTTGGAGAATTGCCCGAAGTGGCGCACCGCGTGGTCGGGGAGGACCAGCCGTTTCCCGACGGCGTTCTCGTGCTCGGTCGCAACGCACATTACGGCGGGCGCGCCGAGACCATCTCGTTCGACGTCGTGCCGCGCGATCTGCACGACGCGATCGCGATCGGCAAGGCCGCGGGGCGGCAGCACACCATTCCGGGATCGGTCGGCGCCACGTCCGGCACGTTCGACAGCACGCACAACACGGCGCTGATCTGGGAGATCCAGCCCAACGTCTACAAGCCGGCCGGCGAGCGCAACCGCGACATCGGCAGGATCTATCGCAAACATCGCAACTGGCACCTCATCACCCTTGCCTGCGCGCTCGACTGGCTGATCTCGCAAAAGAGCGCGATCTACATCCTGCGCGGCGCCGCGCTCGCGGCGACGCATGAGGCCGATCCGCGCAATCCGGTGAGCGACACCATCGTCGCGCTGCACGACCGGACCGTGGAACAGGTCGTCTCCGCCTTCGGGGCGACGCTCGAGGAGCCGTCCGACCTCGAAGAACTGGCCGTGCTGGACACGTGCGTCCTCAATCAATCCTTACGTAAGTACGTGCTGCAGCGGGGATTAGCGGCGTCGATGCTGCGGTTACGGTATCATTCAGAGTCGTCCAAATAACCATCGAGGGGCTTCGCATCATGAAACGTCGTCTTCTTCTGCTGTCTGCATTCGTGTGTCTATTCGTGTCTCAGGCGGCGGAAGCGCGCTACGCCAAGAATCAGGAATTCCGTCCCGCCACCCCTGCAGAGCTGGCCATGACCAGCGTCCCTGGTGCGCCGGGCGCTGAGGCAGCCGTGCTCGACTGGGTGCGCGTGGACGACGACACGAACTCCTCGACCACGCAGTACTTCCGGATGAAGATCTTTTCGGAAGAGGGGAAGAAGCACGCCGACATCGAGCTGACCTACACGCCGGGACACCCGGTCTGGGGCTCGGTCACCGACATCCAGGCGCGGACGATCCGTCCCGACGGCTCGATCGTGCCGTTCAACGGCAAGATCTACGACAAGGTCGTGGTGAAGGTCGGACGCAGCGCGCTGCGAGCGAAGACGTTCAGTCTTCCGGACGTGCAGCCGGGCAGCATCATCGAGTACCGCTACACGCTGCGCTGGTCGGACATGCTGATCTTCTCGACGCTCTGGTCGGTGCAGCGCGACATCCCGATCGTCCGCGCGCACTTCACGCTGATCCCGTACACCGAAGGCGATTTCAACAGCATGTTCACGTACATGGGGCTGCCGGCCGGCAAGGCGCCGCAGCTCGTCGACCGCAAGCGCTACGAGCTCGCGCTCGAGAACATGCCGGCGCTGCGCAGCGAAGCGTTCGCGCCGCCGGAAGATCAGTTGCGTGCGCGCGTCAACTTCTTCTACCTCTCCAGCTCCGTGAAGCCCGACAAGTTCTGGGAAGAGCAGGTGAAGGTGTTCGCGAAGGACATCGAAAAGTTCATCGGCAACTCGAAGAGCGCGAACGAGCTGACGAAGAAGCTGTCGGCTGAAGAAGCGGATCGCGCGAAGCTGCTCCGGAAGATTTACGCGCACGCGCAGTCGCTGCGCAATCTCTCGTTCGAAGAGTCGAAGACGGCGCAGGAGATCAAGCGCCAGGACCTGTCGGAAGCGAAGAACGTCGAGGAAGTGCTGCGCAAGGGCTCGGGCTACTCGCACGAGATCAACCGCGCCTTCGTGGCCATCGCCCGCGCGGCCGGCTTCGACGCCGACGCGGTCCGTGTCGCCACGCGCGACGACTTTTTCTTCTCCGACAAACTGCCCGACTCCTCGCAGATGGACGCCGAAGTGGCGATGGTGACGGTCGACGGCAAGCCGATGCACCTCGATCCCGGTACGCCGCTGGCGCCGTTCTCGGTCGTGTCGTGGGAGAAGACCAATGTCCCGGGCATTCACGTGACCAAAGGGGCGAAACCGGCGTGGAAAGATACGCCGGCCGCGCCGGCCGCGCAGGCTGCGATCCGCCGCAACGCGGACCTCAAACTGAACGGCGACAACCTCGAGGGGACGATCGCCGTCACGTTCGGCGGGCAGGAAGCGCTGATTCGCCGTCTGCAGACGATCACCGACGACGACGCCGCACGCAAGAAAGCGCGTGAGGAAGAGATCAAAGGCTGGTTCCCGGACGGCGCGACGCTGACCGAGACCTCGGTCGCCGGCGACAAGACGTCCGACGATGCGCTGGTCGTGACGTACGACGTGGTCCTGCCGAACGTGGTCTCCCGCGCCGGCAGCCGCGTGATCGTGCCGCTCTCGATCTTCCGCTCGAATGCGAAGAATCCGTTCGCACCGACCGACCGCACGCACGCGATCTACTACCCGTACCAGAACCAGCAGGAAGACGTGGTCAAACTGACGCTGCCGGAGAACCTGACGGTGGCCACGCTGCCGAAGCCGTTGACGCTGAACGGCGGCGTGATCAGCTACACGGCCGACGCCACGCGCGAAGGGAATGTCATCACCTACAAGCGTGGCGCGAACGTCTCCGCGATGTTCGTTCCGGTCACCAGCTACGGCGCACTGCGCCGCTTCTACGGTGACGTGCTCACCGCCGATCAGCAGCCGCTCGTGCTGACGCCGGTCACCGGCGGTGCGAAGTGAAGAAGCGCACGTTCACGCTGCTGCTCGCCTCGCTCGCGCTCTCCACGGTTGCGTACGCAAAGACGCCGCCGTGGGTGCGCGCCGCGATTCCGGCGCAGATTCCGGCAACGAACGACGCCGGGGCGATCGTCCTCCTCGACGACACCTCGGTCACGGTCGGCGAGGGCGGCACTCTGAACACCCGCTATCGCCGCGTAGTCAAGATCTTGACCAACGCCGGCCGCGGTGAAGGGGTGGCCCGCGCCTGGTTCGACCAGAACA
>DASVRB010000632.1:0-9587 GCA_036388835.1 Thermoanaerobaculia bacterium
CGCGTCAGTCGGGGCGATAGTCGACATAGACCTGCGTCAGCCTTTCCACGATCTGCAGCCGCGTAATGACTGTGTCTTCGGTGATCGCCGCGCCGACGAGCGGTACGGCGATGGTCGTCCCGCTCGAGGCTGGCGGGATGGCCAGCGCTTCCGTGTCGTTCACGACCGCCGTCCAGCTGCCGGGTGGCAACTCTTCCGACAACGTCACCGTCAGCTCGCGCTTCTTGATCGTCACGCCGAGGATCACCGGCGCCTTCAGCTCGTACCGCCCTTCGTCCGCGCTGTGCCCGTGCAGCAAGGCGAGGGCACGTGCGTGCTTGAGCTCCGCGTCGGCGGCGCGATCGAGCGCCTGCGCGGTTCGCAGCGCGAGCTCGCGATTGCGCATTTCGTCCGAGTACGGCTCTGTTGCCGGCATCGCGCCGACCACGGCATCGACGTACACCGCGGGGGCAGGCGTGACGAGGGTGTGAGGAACGATTGGCGCGTTCGTGCGCGTCATCCGGGCGAGGATCTGCAGCGCTTTGCCGATCTCCTCATCCAGCGTCGGTTCGGCCGCCTCGCCGTTCTCCGCCTCCTCTGTTTTGTCAGCGGCTTCCGCGCTGAAGAGCTGTGGCATCGCTTCCATTTGAAGCGCGTGCGAGCTGCGCGTCGTCGAAAGCCTCGTCACGCTCTTATCCTCGGCCGGCGGCGCGACGTATTCGCTGAGGATCGTCTCCATGACCCGGTCGAGCGCGGCGCGGCGAACGGCCTCGCGATCCGCCGGAACGGTTGCGAAGAAGGCGGGATCGCTGCCGATTGCATCGACGATCGCGCGCAGATCGCCGAACCGCATCTTCGTCGGATTCAACAGCCGTGTGCCCGCGATCAACGGAACCGACGGCGTATAGACGAACTCGAGATCGTCGAGAAACACACCGGCGTCAAAAACGTTGTTGAGCTCATAGAAGAGGAGATTGAGCGTGCGTCCCTGATTGATGTTGCTGATGCGGCTCGTCGTCGACTCCTCCGACGTCACGGCGGTGGATGTGGTCGTACTGGAGCGCACCTCCTGGCGATTCTGGGCCTTCAGCTCGCGCGCGGCTTTGGTCGCCGTCCTGCGCACCGACTCCGCAAAATCCTTGGACGTCTGTGTGGTCGAGCCGCCGCCACCGCCGCTGGCGGAGAAGGGTCCGAACGAGCCGCCGGCGTTGACGTTCCAGTTCGAGCTGGTCGTACTGGTGTTCTCACGCCGCGCCACGTTCTCCATCGCATCGTTCAGTTCGAAGGACTGCGCCTGCGTCACGTCGAGCACCGACACAATGCTGTCGACACGCTCGGTGGTCTGTTTGATGCTCCGGCTGATCGACACCGTTCGCTCTTCACCCGGTGCCAGCGGAACGCTGTGCAGAAGCTCGCCCGCTTCGACACCGCGCCACTGCGTCCGGTACGACAGCGCTTCTTCCACATAGAGCGAGGGAAATACCGCGGGCGCGTAGCCGGGCATCGGCCGCACGATCACATCCCACGAGACCTGCACGAGTCCCTGTGACAGACGCTGCTCGTAGACCGGGATGAAGACCGCCAGCCGGCGGCGATACTCCTCGTCGCGCTGCGCCCGCCGCATCATCTGCACGAGCGGCACACCCTCGTCGCTCACATAACCGGCGTCAGCGAGTGCAAACCGGTGACATTCGAAGCCGAGCGCCGTGAGCTCGGCCATTTTCGTCACCCACGGCTCGCGCTCCGGCTTGATTTCGACGGCGTCGAGGAAATGGCGGTAGACCGTGTATTGCCGCGTCTCGTATTCGCGGAAGAGCAGATGTCCGAAGATGGCCAGCTCGTATTTCAGGAACGTTTCGGAGACCACATACGAGCCGTAGTTCACGAAGCGCTGATACAGCTTGCCGGGTGCAAGCGGCTCATTGTTCGCCGGATTCGGGCGCTCGCGGAACTCCTCGTTCGGCGCGAGCGGGAGCACATACCCGAGACGCGACGCCCGCTCTTTCAACGTCAGGCGCGACGCGTCGACCCAGTTCATGCGCGCCTTGATCGAACGGTATTTCTCGGCGAGCACATCGAGCTCGGCGACGGAGAGCTCGACGCTGTCGCTGATCCGCTTCCCGACAGCGTCGCCGACGAGGGAGAACTTCGAGGCGAGGTCCCGCTCCAGGTCGAAGCGCTTGTACTCTTCGAGAATGACCTGCGGCCGCAGATCGACGCTTTCGAAGTGACTGAACGGAAGTGCTGTCCTTCTGCCGACCTGCTCGAGACGCTCGATCTGTTCGTCCCATGCACGGCGATACTGGACCGGGTCGGTGAGGTCGACGGCGCCTGGATTGACGCCGCTACGAAAAACGACGTGATAGAAGCGGCCGTCCGCTGCGATCACCCACTCCTGATCGGCCAGTGGGATGACCGCATTCGCCTCCACCGTCGCTGCCGATTTGCCGCTGACCGGAACCAGCGTGCGCAACCTCGCCTCATCGAGCCGCACGAGGTCCTGCCCTGCCGCACGCGACACCTGTTTCGCCAGGATCGCGGCCGGAATTCCGAGGCCCCACGACGCCTCGAGCTCCGTGCGGACCGCCTCGACGTCTGCCGCGTAGCTTCCGTGCGCCGTGGCGATCGGCGGGACCTTGATCGGCTTTGTCGGCTGCGGCCAGGGGCTGCCCGGTTTCAGCACCGAGGCCCAGTCAAAACTCGATGCCGGCAGAGCCAATTCAATGAACGGCGGCCCTGTCGGAGGTTCGGGCAGATCGGTCGACGGAAAGACGCGCACCGCGGAGCTGGCCGCCTCCCACGCCGCGTCGTATGCGTTCTGAAAATCGAGCGGTCCCTCGTCAGAACGCAGCCAGTAGAACCTGCGGCCGGCGCGATCCGAGAGAACCACTGCTCCGGCGGGCACGACCTCATCCTTGATGCCGAGGATGTTCGGATACGTCCTCTGGACGAACCAGCGCGCTACGAATTTGGATTCGCCCTCGTTCGCTGTCAGCACGAAATTCTGGATCACCGGCCATACGTCCGCGGCGCCGCGCTGCACGCCCCAACTGTTCTCGATCGAGGCGCGCAACGCTTCCGCGGCGACAGAGGATCGCCGGCTGACAGGCGGAGGGACCAGCGACTCCCACGGCAACTCGATGGCGCGGTGCCGCGCGAAGGACAACAGCGCCGGCGCGCGATCGGCGTCGAGATCCAGACCGCGTCGAGGTGCATTGGGCGGGTGGATGCGCAGTGCGTCGGCGAGCGCCTCGACCGCGGGGGAGACGATCATCTGCGGACCGGAATGCGCGAGCGTTGGCGACATCATTCACTCTCCTCGTAGTCCGTTTGCCGTTCGCGCGGCGGATCTCTCGCGCGAGACAAACGCACTGTTGTGTATGCGTGGGAGTGACACGCCGCCGCGTTTTCCCGCGACGGCCGGCTCAACATGCCGGCGTAACCACGCGCTTGATCTCATCCGCCACGTAGCGCGGATGCGAGAAGGTGCAGGCGTGGGCGCCGGGGACTTCGATCAGCTCGAGGCGTGTGCGGTCGGAGATCGGGTCGCGTTTGCCGGCCAGGAAAAGCGCTTGCGGCGGCTCGGCGTAGACGTCGGGGAAGAAGCGGCGCCAGGTCATCCACCAGCGCGCCACGCCGGTGCGCCAGTAGGCCGGCATGACGTAGCGGTAGAGCGCGAACGGCTCGCGCAGGGCGTCGAGCGCGAGCATCGCGAACATCCGCAGTTGCGCGTGTTTGCTGTGCGTCCAGAGCGGGCCGACCATCACCGGCATGCGCACGAGATCGGGACGGATGCGCGCGAGATGCGCGACGGAGTTGCAGCCGATGGAGTGCCCGAGCCAGACGGCGTTGCGGATCGCGAGCTGGTCTGCCCACGAGGCGAGCAGCTCCGCATGCGCTTCCGCACCGGAGGCGCGGGCGTTGATGCTCTCGCCGAAGCCGGGAATGTCGGGGGCGATCGGATTCCAGCCGTCGTCGAACAGCGCGCGTGCGAGCCGCACGAAATACGCGCTCGACATGCCGAGGCCGTGCACCAGGACGAGGTCGCGTCGCGAGCCGGCCTGGCGGTGCGCGATGCCCGCGGTCCAGCCGGCGATGCCCCAATTGAACGCGCGCTCCGCCATCGCGAACGACGTCGACTCCACCTCCTCGATGAACTTCAGCGCCACGTGGTTGAACTCGTCCGGCGCGTCCCACATGGCCACGTGCGCGGCGTGCGGAATGACCACGAGACGCGAGCCTTCGATCTCCTGCTGCATCGCCTCGCCGTAGTGCAGCGGCACGATCGGATCGCCTTCGCCCCACACCAGCAGCGCCGGCGCGCGGATGGCGCGCATCATCGGACGCAGGTCGCCGAGGATCACGCGCGTGCCGGCAACGGCCACGGATGCGGGCCCGGCGCGCAGAAAGTCGGGCACCAGCACGCGCGCGATTCCGGGACCGCCGTACGGCGGCTTCGGCAGCGTGCGCACGTGCGGACGCGGATCGACGCGGAACGGCATTCCGGCGGAGTTGACGAGGACGAGCGAACGGACGAGATCGGGACGTTCGGCGGCCACGCGAATCGCGAGCTGCCCTCCCATCGAATGCCCGATCAGATGCACCGGCTCGCCGAATGTCTCGAGCCACCGCGCCAGCAGCGCGGCCCATTCACGGAAGGAGGGAGGGATCTCCGGCAGGACGGACCACCGCCGGTTGCTGCCGAATCCGCTGAGGTCGACGGCCGCGACGAGATGCCGCTCGGCCAGCGCATCGATGTTCTTCGTCCACCACCGCGACGAGCCGCTGAGGCCATGCACGAGCGCCACCGGCGTCCCCGAACCGGCACGCGTTTCCCACAATGTATAGGGAGGAAAGTCGAGACGGGTGGGAGGGGGTTGCACGCTTTACAAGAAAAGCGCCGCGACTTCACCAACCGAGAGGGAAACGACGGGAGGCCTCCGGCGGCCGGGGCCAGCGGCCCCGGACCCCGTTTGTTGGCCTAGCCTCCGCGACGCTCGATCGCGAGATACGACGCTGTGTCGCGGAGGCTAGGCCAACCAGCGGGTCCGGGCCCGCGGCCCGGCCGCCGGAGGCCTCCCGTCGTCTCCTCGTCCGTGCGTTCTGCTCACCGCGAGACGCGGCCTTCTTCGACCATCAGACAACGGTCCTGCACCACCTTGATCCCCGCTTCGGCCAGGCGTTGCGCGGCTTCGTCGTTGCGGATGCCGAGCTGAAACCAGACGTACTTTGGCTTCGCGGCGAGGATGTCGTCGACGTGCGGCGGGATGTCCTGCGGGCGGCGGAAGACATTCACCATGTCGATCGGCCGGCCGATCGCGGCGAGCGTGCGGAACACCGGCTTGCCGAGGATCTCCGTCGCGTCGGGAAAGTAGACCGGCACCGGGATGATTTCGTAGCCGGCGCGATCCATGTGCGCCGCGACGTAGAACGCCGGCTGTCCCGCGTGCGACTCCGGCTTGATGCCGAGGACCGCGATCGTTTTCGTGTTTTGCAGCATCTCGATGATGCCGCGCGAGTCGTTGACGAGATTCTGTTTCCAATCAGCCATGAGCGCGTACGTTATCAGACGTGTATTATTATTTGCTCGTAATCGCCTCGTCCGGACCGGGAGAATCATGAAAAGAATCGCGCTCGCGCTCTTCGCGCTCGTCGTCACTGCATCTGCATTTGCTGCCGACACCCAGCGGTACCTCGTGGCGACCAGACATCCGTTCGGCGCACGCTCGATGCAGGCGTTGCGCGACAGCGTCGAGGCCACCATCGAGGCACGCGAAGTCACCGGCTTCCAGTCGTTCCGCGGCTTCGCGGCGAACCTCACGGAAGCGGAAGTCGCGGCGCTGCGAGACTCGCGCGAAGTCCGCTGGATCGAGCCGGTCATCGAGCGCTACGCGTTCGACGTCGCGCGCAACATCGGCGGCCAGACCATTCCGTACGGCGTCACCACGACGTACGCGCACAAAGCCGCCACCGGCCGCCGCAGCGGCACCGTCAACGTCGTGGTCCTCGACACCGGCATCGACTTCACGCACCCCGAGCTGAAAGCGATTTACGCAGGCGGCTTCAACGCCATCGATCCCGAAAACACACCGCTCGACGACAACGGCCACGGCACCCACGTCGCCGGCACCATCGCCGCCGCCGACAACGACACCGGCGTCGTCGGCATCGCGCCGAACGTGCGGCTCTGGACCGTCAAGCTGCTCGACGCCGCGGGCAAAGGCCTCAGCGACACGATGATCACCGGCATCGACTGGGTGCTCGAGAAGAAGAAAGAGCTCGGTGGGAACTGGGTCCTGAATCTCTCCCTCGGCGCGATGCTTCCGAGTGAAGCGGAGCGCGAGGCGTTCCAGCGCGCGGCCGACGCCGGCCTCCTCGTCGTCGCAGCGACCGGCAACCTTTCGACGGCGCAGGTGCCGGCGCCGGTTGCCTATCCGGCCGCGTATCCGAGCGTGGTCGCGGTCGGCGCGACCGACGCGCAGAGCTCGCTCGCCTACTTTTCGAATCAGGGACCGGAGCTCGACCTCGTCGCGCCCGGCGTGCGCGTGCTGTCGACCGTGCCGAACGGCATCGAGTTCCTCACCTACGTCCTCCAGGGGACGCACGCAACGATCGCACGCACGGTCGGCGGCTCGAGCCTCGGAACCGTCACCAGCGATTACGTCTACTGCGGCCTCGGCAAGGCGGGCGATTTTACGAACGAGGTGCGCGGGCGCATCGCGTTGATCAAACGCGGCGAGCTCACGTTCGCCGAAAAAGTTCGTGCCGCCAAAGCAGCCGGCGCGATCGCCGCCATCATCTTCAACAGCGACGACTCCACGAATCCGTGGACGCTCGACGATCCGCAACAGCCGACCAACGAACAGTGGCCCGTCGTGCTGCGCCTCACGCTCGAAGAGGGTGAAGCGCTCGCTGCCAAACGGACCGGCCGGGTCACCGTTTCGCACGAGTACGACCAGTACGGCGAGAAGAGCGGGACGTCGATGGCCTCTCCGCACGTCGCCGGCGCGGCCGCGCTGCTCTGGACCATGGCGCCGGACGCGACCGCGGCGCAGATCGTCAACGCGCTGAAGACCACCGCGGTCGACCTCGGCACGCCCGGACAGGACGACAAGTACGGCGCGGGCCTCATCAGCATCTACGAGGCGGCCCGCATGCTGGCGCCGAGCGCGTTCGTGCCGGCTCCGTCGAGCGGTCGTGCGCCGGGACGCCGCGGACACTGACGAAATTTGCGCGGCTCGCGGCCGCTTTCGGATCAATACAATAACTAATTGTATCGTCCGATCAAGGTCCACAAGGAGACATCGATGTCCCGACGGCTGTTCGTCCTCTTCACTGCAGTTGCGCTCGCCGCGCCGTTCGCGCGAGCCGCGGAGCCGGCACAGCTCGACGTTCCGTTCCGCCACACGCTGGCGGTCATGGCTCCGCGTCTCGACCTCCATCGCTTCTTCGCGCAGCGGACGGAAAACGCCGTGTCGGTCGATACCGGTGACGGCGTGAACGTGCTCGCGGCCGGCATGGAGATGCTCGTTGCGCGCATCGGCGAAGACGGAAAGCCTGTCATCTCCTGCGTCGACAATGCGGCCGCCGCGCAGCGTTTCCTCGACGCGCCGGTCGAACGAATCCAGAGCAGAAAGGCGATGAATCAGTGATGCGTCGCGCGTTCGTCCTCGCCTTCTCGCTCGTCGCCGCGCTGAACGCGTTCGGCGGCAACGGTCGCATCATCATCGTCAACGGCGATGCGCCGGGTGTCGGCTTCAACGATCCGACTCCCGTGGCCCCGCTGCCGACGAATCCCGGCACGACCCTCGGCGCGCAGCGACTGCACGTGTTCAACGCCGCGGCCGCGACCTGGTCGGCACATCTCGACATCGACATCGACGTCATCGCCCGCGCCACGTTTCCGGTGATCGCAGGCTGCACCGAAACCTCGGCAGTGCTCGGGCAGGCCGCGCCGTGGAGCTGGCAGCGCGACTTCGCGAACGCGCCACGTGCGAACGTCTGGTATCCGATCGCGCTCGCGAACAAGCTCGCGGGCCGCGATCTCGCGCCCGGCGCGCCCGACATCTTCGTTCAGTTCAATTCCGCGATCGACAACGCGACCTGCCTCGGCGCGTCGAACTGGTACTACGGTCTCGACGGCCAGGAAGGGACGCACAGCGATCTGTACGTCGTCGTCCTGCACGAGCTCGCGCACGGCCTCGGCATCTCCGGCAATGGCCGCGCACCGGCGTTCTGGGAAGGCATCCCCGCAATCTCCGACGTGCACACGCTCGACCTCACCACTGGCCGCAGTTGGGATCAGATGTCCGAGGCGGAGCGAAATGCGTCCGTGATCAACACCGGCAAACTCGTATGGAACGGCAGCAACGTCCGCGCGAACGTGAGCAGCCATCTTCGTCCGATCACCACGCTCACGATCACCGAGCCCTCCACCATCGCCGCGAACTACGACATCGGCACCGCCGCATTCGGACCGATTGCGAGCAGCGCCGCCATGTCGGGACGCGTCGTCAGTGCGCTCGACGAAATCACCACCGAGGGGCCGTCGGTCACCGACGGTTGCACCGCGTTCACGAACGCCGGTGCGATCGCCGGCAACGTCGCACTCGTCGACCGCGGCGGCTGCACGTTCGTCGAAAAAGCGCGCAACGCGCAGAACGCCGGTGCCACCGGCCTGATCGTCGCCGACAACCGCCGCGACACCTGCCAGCCGCCGAGCATGGGCGGCGAGGCGACCGACATCACCATTCCGATCGTGAGCATCACGCTGGATGACGGCGCGAAGCTGAGGAGCCAGATCGGCAGCGACGTGCGCGGCATGTTGCGCAACGAAAGCCAGCTCGCCGGCACATCGAGCGAAGGATTCATGCGGCTGTATGCGCCGTGCACGTTCGAAGGTGGATCATCGGTGCACCACTGGGACGTCGTCTCGAATCCGAACCTGCTGATGGAGCCGTCGGTGAACGGCGACCTGCTGCACGGCCTCGACCTCACCCTCGATCAGTTGCTCGACATGGGCTGGACGCGCCCGGAGAAGAGCGGCCGGCGGTTCCGCCGCTGAGCCTCGCGATGCGAATCGCCACCGCGGCACTGTTCGCCGCGCTGGCAGCGCCGCTCGGCGCGGAAGAAACGCAGCGCTATCTTTTGGCGCCGCGACTAGAGGCGAGCACATCGCGGTTGCGCGTCGCCGCGACCGCGATCGCGGCGATTCCGCGGCATCGGGTGCGCACGTTCGGCAGCGTCGGCGCATACGCGGCCGATCTCACGGCGAGCGAAGCGGCAGCGCTCGCCGAGTCGGGCGATCTCATCGTCGAGCGTGTCGTGCCGCGCTACCTGCTCGACGTCGCGGCCGAGCGTCCGAAGAGCGCGATTGCGCCCGCGGCCGACGAGGCGCAGGAAACGCCGTGGGGCATCACGGCCATCGGCGCGCCGCAGGTGTGGCCGCACACGCGTGGCGAGAACGTCAACGTGGTCGTGGTCGACACCGGAGTCGATCCGCTGCAGCCCGATCTCGTCCATGCGTATGCAGGCGGCGTCAATACCGTCGACCCCGGCCAGCCGCCGATCGACGACTACGGTCACGGCACCCACGTCGCCGGCACGAT
>DASVRB010000633.1:0-5561 GCA_036388835.1 Thermoanaerobaculia bacterium
TGCTTGCGTTGCCGCTCGCGGAGCGGGCTGGCTGCACCCCACCGCGAGCAGGATCAACAACATCGGGCCAAGTTTCACACTTCCAATAACTGCGAACCGTGGGCCACCGCGACAGCACGCGTTTCGCTGAGCGCTGCCGGCCGTGCCGGCCCGCCGGAGGCGCCCTCGTCGTCCCCCCCGCGAGAGAGGTGATTCGAGGCGCAGGCGCGCGTTCAGGCTGAGCCAACAAGCGCTGCCCGCCGTGCGGGCCCGCCGGAGGCGCCCCCGGTCGTCCTCGGTCGCCTATCCGCACCAGACGGCGGCTACGGCGTCGGGGTGATCGAGGAGGAAACCGTCCTCTTCCGCGTCGTACTCGATCACCGCGCCGTCGAGGCGCGAGGCGGCCATGTTGTCGAGCGCGACCGTCACCCCCTCCACCTCCATCACCTCATCGTCTGCGACCGGTTCCGAGGCGTAGCTGAGGCGGTAGCCCGAGCCGCCGCAGCCAGTGGTGAAGGCGATGCGGAGGATGCGGCCGCCGGCGTCTTCGTTGAGATGCGCGGCGGCGGCGGGGGAGAGCGAAAGATTCATGGAGGAGATCAGGCTCCGGTGGGGGCTGCGTTGATCATGTGCCACTCGGCGTCTTCGCGTTTCCACCAGTCGGCGTCGTCGCGAACCAGCTCCAGCTCGCGCTCAAGCTCCACGATGTGCGAGCGCTTCACGCTCTCCACATAGATGAGCAGCTTGCGGTCGCTCTTCGCCACGCTGTTGATGAACTCGCGCATTTTGCGCTGCATCGTCCGCTCGCGGGAGATCAGGAACTCCGCCGTCTCGCGGAACGACATCTCCCCCTCGAGGATCTCGTTGAAGATCATGTCGGCGCCGAGCGTCACGCGGACGCGGTTGCCGCCGCTCGAGGCGTTCTTCATCTCGAGCAGGTCGCGGTTCTCCCGCTCGTCGACCGCGAACTGCTTGAACATCGTGCGGGTCATCGGGTTCGGGAGATTCTCCGCGAGCTTCTCGAAGACCTTGTACGCCTCGACGGTGTACTGGAGCATCCTCGCGAGCTGCTGGCTGGAGAGCCCGCTGGTGGTAGTGGATTCGACAACGGTCATCTGGTTCCTCTCACTCGATTCTTGCGACTTTCACGACCACATCGCCGATCAGTCTCGACTGGCAGCTCAGCCGGTGCGGCGGCTCCAGCTCTTTGTAAGTTTCGTCGGGCGTCGGCGGGGTGAGCTGTTCCCACCCTTCGACCACTTCGATTCTGCAAGTCCCGCACGCACCGTCGCCGCCGCAGACCTGGCTGACCCGCACGCCGAGCTCCCCGGCAATCGACAGCAGCGTCTTTCCCGCCGGAAATTCGCCGCTCTTTGCTGCGTCAGCGAACGTCACGCGCGGCATGGGGGGCGGATTGTAACGGATTGAGGATTCGGGATTGAGAATTGAGGAAAACAGGCCGCCGGGATCGCATCCTCAATCCTCAATCCTCAATCCTTCATCCTCAATCCCGCGCGACAGCGCGGTGCGCCATGTACGAGCTCCTCACCAGCGGTGCGCTCTCGACGTGGTGGAAGCCGAGCTCGCGGGCGCGGCGGCCGAGGTCTTCGAACTCGGCTGGGGTGTAGTAGCGGCGGACGGGGTGGTTCTTTTCGCTCGGGGCGAGGTACTGGCCCATGGTGAAGATGTCGACCCCGGCCTCGCGCAGGTCGCGTGCGACGGCGAGGACTTCTTCCTCCGTTTCGCCGAGGCCGAGCATCACGCTCGACTTGGTCAGGATGCCTTCGGCGCGCTCTTCGGCGGCCCAGCGGAGGATGTCGAGCGAGCGTTGATATTTCGCGACCGGGCGTACCTGCGCGTAGAGCCGCGGCACGGTCTCGACGTTGTGCGCGAGCACTTCCGGACGGGAGCTCATCACCGTCCGCAACGCCTCGCGGTTGCCGTCGAGATCGGAGATCAGCACTTCCACCGCCGCGCCGGTGCGCTCGCGCACGGCCGTGACGGTGCGTGCGACGTGGTCGGCTCCGCCGTCCGGCATGTCATCCCGGTTGACCATGGTGATGACGGCGTGTTTCACGTTCATCTTTTCCACCGCCTCGGCCACGCGGCGCGGTTCATCGGCATCGGCGACGAGCGGATTGCCGCGCCCGACCGCGCAGAACGTGCAGCGGCGCGTGCAGATCTCGCCGAGAATCATGAACGTGGCGGTGCCGGCATTCCAGCACTCGAAGATGTTCGGGCAGCGCGCTTCCTGGCAGACGGTGTTGAGGGCGAGGTCGTTGATCAGCTTCGAGACCGGCAGCGCCTGCAGATCGCCCGGCACACGAATCTTCAGCCACTCCGGACGAACGCCTGCACGTTTGTTGATCGGGGTCATGCCTTCGACCATATACCCGAGGGGGAGTGACCGCATTCCCGGCCGGCACGGCCGGCAGCGTTGGTTGGCCAAGCCTCGGGCGCGCTGTACTAAATGCGGTGCGGTTCGCGAGTGCGATCACGTCCACAGGAACGAACGGGCTGCATCGAGAACTCGGGGTAGGGATCAGCACGGTTTGCGACCCTCCTCGGTGAGGGGGCAGCAAAAAGATGCGTCTCATTTCAACGGTAGTCGTGTGTTTGCTCACGATGTCGACGTTTGCACAGACGCCGGTGCGTCTGAGCTGGCAGGAGTTCGCGAAAGATCCGGCGCGCCTGCAGAGCTACCGCAATGCGGTGGCGGCAATGAAGGCGCTCAACACGGCCGACCCTGCCTCCGTGCAGTTCCGGCAGAGCTGGACCTACTGGGCGAACATGCACGGCTATTTCGGACCGCAGGCGAAGAACGGCACCGTGGCCGCGTTCCGGAAACAGTACGAGATGGACGGCAAGGAGTACGACGCCGCGTTCGCGGGTGTGGTCGACATGACGCCGCCCGATGCGGTGGCGACGGCGGTCTGGGATCAGTGCCAGCACGGCACCGACTACTTTTTTCCGTGGCATCGCCTCTACCTGCATTACTTCGAGCAGGTGCTGCAGAAGGCGGCGGGCGATCCCTCGCTCCGTCTTCCTTACTGGGATTACACGGACACCGCAAACCTGGCGATGCCGGCCGAATTCACGTCGCCGACGTACACGAATGCGCAGGGCCAGGTGGTCGACAACCCGCTGTATGAAGCGCGCCGCGACAAAGGATGGAACGTGCCGCCCGGCACGGAGAAGCTCGCCGCGAAAGACACGAACATCGATCAGACGCTCGATCTCACGCAACTGCTCAACACCGTGGTGAACGGAAAGGTGACGGTGAAGGGCTATCAGCCCGCCATCGAGCAGCGGCCGCACGGCTACGCGCATTGCGCGGTGATGGGCTGCAAGGCAACGGTGATGGGCGCCGTTGCGTACTCGGCGAACGATCCGATCTTCTACATCCATCACGCGAACATCGACCGGCTGTGGGACTGCTGGATGAGCATCAAGGGTCACGTCAATCCAGGCGCGCCGTGGACGGCGCAGTCGTTTTCGTACGTCGACGCGAACGGGACGCAGGTCTCGAACAAAATCAGCGACCTTTTCAAGCCCGGCTTCATCGATTACGTCTACCAGCAACCGTCGAATTGCAAGCGGACGAAAG
Source organism: Thermoanaerobaculia bacterium (assembly GCA_036388835.1). GTDB lineage: Bacteria > Acidobacteriota > Thermoanaerobaculia > Gp7-AA8 > Gp7-AA8 > QHVT01. Next base: position 3,587 of record DASVRB010000633.1, read on the forward strand.
CGGCGCCGATGGCGACGACCGCCGCCGCGCCGGCGCGTGCGCGAGCTGCACATGCTGCGCTCGCGACCCCACTACTCCTCGGCGAGGAGACGGCCGATCTCGCGCTCGACGCGCCGCTGGTGCGCAGGCGAGTCACGCTCCCCGCCACCGCAACGCTCGCGCATCCGCGCGAGTTCGCGCTGCGCGACCAGGAGGAGGTGGCCGTCGCCATCGATCTCACGCTGCGCGGCGTGCAGTTCGGCAAGCATCCGAACGCGGAGTTCCGCGTTTACCTCGAGCGCACCGACAACTCTCAGGCACGCCAGTTCGTCGGCACGCTCAGCTTCTTCTCGCAGGAAGCGGTCGGCACCGCGCACGCGCATCATCATCACGTGGTGACAAGCGATGACTGGACGTTCGACGTCACCGAGGAGCTGCGTGCGCTGCGTCTCGAAGGGACGGGCACGCTTGCGGTGAACGTGATCGTGGAAGTGGAAGAGGATGACCTCGAGGAGTTCGATCCGGCCGCCGCACGTGTGGTGATCGATGAGATCGAGTTTCACGTGAGGCGCGATCTGTAAGTGGAGGACAGGCAATCCTGCCTGTCTTTCGTCATCTGTCGCCGGCACCAAGCGGGGAACCGGCATCGCCGGGGGACAGGCATGATTGCCTGTCCTCCACCTCATTCGCCATCGCCGCCTGCACTTTCTCCAGCGCCTCGCGATCGTCGGTCCATCGCAGTTTTTCGTAGGCCTCGGCATACGAGAACCAGCCCCATTCGTCGTGCTCGAGCGGGTCGATTTTGATGGGGAGGCGCGAGTCGAGAGTCGCGGTGAAGCAGACTTCGCTGGCGATGATCGGCGGCGGGTAACGCGCTTCTAAAAAGTGCGATTCGATCATGAACGACTGCACAAGATCGAGTGCGGCCGGCTCGCCGGAGTGACCTGTTTCTTCGACCAGCTCGCGGCGTGCGGTGTCGAGCGGCAGTTCGCCTTCTTCGATCGAGCCGGTGATCGGTTGCCAGAAGTTGCCGCGCTCGGGGCGGCGATGGAGGAGCAGCACGCGACCGTCGTCGTGCACCACGATCTTCACCAGCTTGATGGTCTCAGCGCGCGGCACGAGCTCGCGCTCGAAGATGTCGGCGAAATGGCGGGCGAGGTGCTCACGCACTTCGTCGATCGCGACGCGTTGGCCGGTCTCGCGCTCGATTGACGTCACGCCCGAACCCTGGAGACCGCATGGCGTGATCAGTCGGAAGTGCTCGAGGTTCGTCGAGACGTTCAGCGCCCAGCCGTGCGAGGTGACCCAGCGCGCGATGCGCACGCCAATGGCCGCGATCTTGTCGTTGCCGACCCAGATGCCGCGTTTTCCTTCGACGCGCTCGGCGGTGATGCCGTACTCCGCGACCGTGCGGATCAGCACTTCCTCGAGCTTTTCGACGTACTTGCGGACGTCACGCTTTCCTTCGCCGAGGTGCACGATCGGGTAGCCGACCACCTGACCGGGGCCGTGATACGTGATGTCGCCGCCGCGCGTGGTCTCAAAAAAACGGACGCCCTGCGCCTGCAGGATGTCGGGCGACGCGAGGAGGTTCTCGACTTTGCCGCCGCGCCCGAGGGTGATGACCGGCGGATGCTCGAGCAGGAGCAGTTGATCGTCGATCGCGTCGCGCTGACGCAGCTCGACCAGCTTCTGCTGAAGCTTCATCCCGTTCTCATAAGTGACGAGATGCAGGCGGTGCAACTCGCATTTCCGCACGCTGAACGCGACTAAGCGGCCGAGGGAGCGGGACATTCCCGGGGGCGGCGTTCACCGACCCCGTCATCCTGAGCGTCAGCGAAGGATCTCAGCGGCGACGGTCGTCGCTCTCGTCCTCCTGAGTGTCAGCGAAGGATCTCAGCCGCGACGGCCGTCGCTCCCGTCATCCTGAGCGTCGGCGAAGGATCTCAGCCGCGACGGCCGTCGCTCCCGTCATCCTGAGCGTCAGCGAAGGATC
>DASVRB010000634.1:0-8137 GCA_036388835.1 Thermoanaerobaculia bacterium
GCCTTTGGCTTCGTCTGTCGTCGCCGAGATCCTTCGCTGACGCTCAGGATGACGGGGGGTAGTCATCGCGGTGAATCGGGGTGGCGGCGCAGAGTCATTGCAGCGGCCCGTTCCTGAACTGCTCGACCGTCTCGCGAATGGTGCGCTGCGTCGCCTCGCGGCTCGACAGCTTCGGCTTCCATCCGAGCTCGGTCATGCGGCGCGTATCGAGCTTCACCTGCGGCACGTCGCCGCGCCAGCCGCGCGGGCTGTCGCCGTACTGCACCGCGATCTTGTCGCGATCGATGCCCATCGCCTCGATCGTCCAGTCGGTGATCTCGCGGACGGTGGTCTGATCGTCGACGGCGAGGTTGTAGACGTTGACGTGTTTCGGCGCGTTGGCGACGCCGAACTCCATGCCGTCGAGGCAGTCTTCGACGTAGACGTACGGCTTCGCCTGCGTGCCGTCGCCGAGGACCGTGAGCTTCGTCGGCTCCTCGCGGAGGCGGAGTACGAAGTCATGAATCACGCCGTGCGTCGGGTTGGGTCCGACGATGTTGCCGAAGCGGAAGATCCACGCGCGCATGCCGTAGTTGTGCGCGTACGCGGTGATCAGCGTTTCGCACGCGACCTTGCTCGCGGCATACAGCGAGATCGGCAGAATCGGGCCGTAATCCTCCGGCGTCGGCATGACGGTCGGCTCGCCGTACACGGCGCCGCTGCTCGAGAAGACGAGCTCCTTCACGCCGGTGCGCCGCATCGCCTCGAGCACGTTGTACGTGACGAGCGTGCCGCCCTTCAGGTCGAAGTCGGTGTACTTCGTTCCGTAGCTGATGTCGCTGTTCGCGGCGAGGTGCCAGATGCGATCGGGCCTGAAGTCTTCGAGGATCTTCACGACGCCGTCGAGGTCGAGCAGGTCGAGCTCGTGAAACGTAAAGTTCGGGTCCTTCACCACGTAGGCGCGCTTGCCGAGGAAAAAGTTGTCGACGCCGGCCACGACGTCGCCGCGCTCGAGGAGGCGCGGAATGAGGTTCGATGCGATGAAGCCGGCTGCGCCGGTCACGAGAATTTTCAATTGGTCTCCAATGCGGCGCGCGTGCGCGCCAGTTCTTCAGGGACGCCGATGTCGAAGAAGTTCAGGTCGACCACTTCGCACGCGAGCTCGCCGCGCTGCGCGAGTGTGGTGTAGACGATCTCTTCAAACGAACACGCGCCGCTCTGCGGCAGCAGATCGAGCGTCGACGCCTGCATGACCGAAAAGCCGGCGTCGATGTACGGCAATTCCGGCGCGCGCTTGTCGAAGCGTGTGACGCGATCGCCTGAGATTTCGGTGTTGCCGATGGTGACGCGCGGATAGACGGCGAGGCAGTTCCCATCGTGACGTTGCAGAAAGCCGTCGTAATCGAAGCGGCGCAGGACGTCGCCGAAGGTGAGGATGAAGCGTTCGCCGAGCAGCGCACGCGCCTCGCGCAACGCGCCGCCGGTGCCGAGCGGCTCGGTCTCGCGGCTGTAGCGGATGTTGCAGCCAAACGCCGCGCCGTCGCCAAAGTGCGACTCGATGACTTCGTGTTTGTAGCCGGTGAGCAGGACCAGGTCGCGCAGTCCCCTATCAACAAATGACTGCACCACCCGCTCCAGATACGGCCGGCCGCCGATCGCGATCATCGGCTTCGGGATGTCGCGCGTCAGCTCGCCGAGGCGCGTGCCGAAGCCGCCGCAGAGGATGGCCACGATCGGGTTCATGCGAAGAGGCCCGCACCATGTGTCATCCCGCGCTTCAGCGCGGGATCCCCCTCCGACAGGCGACGTCGTTGCCCGTCTGCAGGGGATTCCGCGCTGACGCGCGGAATGACACGAGTGGAACGTCCTTCCACCCTCACTTCTTCTTCACTCTCCGCGCGCGCCAGAGCCGCTTGAATGTCCATTTGGTGGAGTCCCAACGGTGCAGCGTCGTTTCGCCGATGCGCTCGCGGTAATCGATCGGGATCTCGATCGTCTTGAAGCCCATGTGGTGCGGGATGACGTACATGTCGACCGGCAGCGCCGCCCCTTTGGCGACCCACTGCACCTGCTGGATCATCGACTTGCGGTACGCGCGCATGCCGCTGTGCACATCGGTCGTTTTCAGGCCGTGCAGCACGCGTGCGCCGAGGGCGAAGATGCGGTTGGCGAGAAAATTGGCGAACGGCATCGCTTTCGGGCGGCGCCAGGTGCGGGTCGTGTTCACGAGGTCGTAGCCCTGATCGATGAGGCGCACCATCTCCGGAATCACTTCCACCGGATACGTGTCGTCGCAGTCGAGCGTGATCACGATCTCGCCGTTTCCTTCGCGCACGGCGCGGTCCATGGCCGGGCCGTAGCCCTGCGGCGGGAACTGTTTGATGACGCGCGCGCCGAGCTCCTGCGCGATCTCCGCCGTCCTGTCTTTGCTCGAATCGACGAGCAGAATTTCGGCGTCGGGAGCGACACGGCGAATGTCGTGAATGACTTTCGCCACCGCCTTCTCCTCGTTCATGGTGATCATCGATACCGTCAGTTTGGTCATGTGCGTTTCGCTTCGAAAATCATCTGAAAGGCGAGCATGCCCGGCCAGAGCGACGCGACCGCGCGCTCGATCGGGTATGCGGTTTTGAGGTAGAGCCGGTACGGCGTCGAGTTGAGCAGCGCGTCGGGCGCGCCGCTGCTTTCGCTGCCTTTCGGCGAGAGCATTTTCTTTGCGAGCGGGACGAACGGCCGCACCAGCCCGGGGTTGTAGGTCGTCTTCACCGGCGCGAGGCCGCCCTGCGCGAGCAGCCACTTCGCGGTCCTGCGCGTGAAGAAACGGAGATGGGTGCGATCGAGAACGCCGGTGTCTTCGTAATCCCACCTGCCGGCGAGATGCGCGAGGCGCACCGACCAGAGTCCGACGTTCGGCAGCGAGACGATGACGCTGCCGTTCGGCGCGAGGTACTGCAGGTAGCGCTTGAGCGCGCTCACCGGCCACGGCACGTGCTCGAGCACGTCCGCGAAAATGATCGCGTCGAATTCGCGTCCGCCGAGGTCCGCGGTGAGCATGTCGCCGCGGACGACGTGCGCGAGCCGCTTCGACGCGACTTCCACCGCCACGTCGCTCGACTCGAGGCCGGTCACTTCATTGCCGAGCTGCTGGATGCGCGCGCTGGTGGTCGCGAATCCGCAGCCGACGTCGAGCACGCGCAGCCCTTTCCGTTTGTTCCAGAGTCGCAGCAGGCCCCAGTTCACATCTTCGAAATACTGGTACGGCGCGTTCTCATCCATGGCGCAGTTCGTCCGCCATTTTCAACGCTCGCTCCACGCAGACATCCGAGTTGATGTAGTCGAACTGCGCGAACCGGCCGAGGAGATGGAGGCCGGTCGCGGCGACGGCGTTGCGCATCGCGGTGACGTTCTTCCGGTATTCGAGGTCGTACACCGGATAGCCGTACGTGAAGCGCGCGAGCTTGCGGTAGACGATGCTTTCGCGATCGACGAAACCGATGCTCTCGACCTCGCCGATCACCCGCTCGATGAGCGCGTCGTCGTCCATTTCCCAGATGCCGTCGCCTGCGTTGGAGGTGATCTCGGCCATGATCGAAGAGCCGCCCGGCGGCACGCACTCGCTGCCGAATGCTTTCGGGAACGAAAGGCGGTGGAAGAGCAGGTTCGGATCGGGTACGTAGAGCGCGGTGTAGTTGTGTCCCGGATCGGTTTTGCATCCGATCAGCACGTTGAGCAGCGAGTTGTAGCGCAGTTTCGCGGTCTCGTCGTGCACCTGCTGCGGCGCGTCTTTCCACACCTTCAGCAGTTCGTGAATCGGAAGCGTGTTGACGAGCGTTTCGTACTCGCGCACTTCGCCGGTCTTCGAAACGACGCGCCAGCCGTTCTCGATCTTCTCGACCGAGGCGACCGGCCAGTTCGTCTGCACGTTTCCCTTCACCCGCGCGGCGAATGCTTTCACGATCGCTTCGAAGCCGCCGTGTGTCGGATACGAGTAGTACAACTGGTGCAGGTAGCCTTCGGTGGAGATTCCGATCGCCGACTTCAGCACGTCTTCCATCGGCGGTTTGGGGATGCGCTCGACGAACTCGGTGCCGATTTTGGTGGCGTCGTAGTTCCAGATCTTCTCGTTGTACGGGATGAAGTATTTGTCGCTGATGCCGGCGCCAAAGGTCGCGTACGACCACTGCGCGAGGTTGGTCGGGGTCTCGTTCGCGCGCGGATTGACGATGTAGTCGCGGATGCACTCGAAGTTGTCTTCTTTCGGGAGCGACGCGAGGTCGTTCTCGAACGGGTACTTCACGAGCGAGCCTTTGAAGTAGATGCGGTTCTCGCGGCGGTTCTGATGCACGTTGTCGCCGAGGACGCCGATCATCAGGTTCAGCACTTCTTTGTTCTTGCTGAACATGATGTGTGGACCGGCCGCGTCGAAGGTGAAGCCGTCTTCGACTACCGTCGCGCAAAGGCCGCCGATGCGCGAGCTCTTCTCGAGCACGTCGAGGTTTTCGTCGAGATGTGCGGCCAGCGCGATTCCGGAGATGCCGCCGCCGAGGATGCCGATTCGTTTGCGGATCACGCGCTCTCCTGCAGGGCCATGGAGCGATGCGGCGACAGGAACCCATGTCCCATCTGCGCCACCACCTTCGTCCCCTCGGGCTCGATGGAGTAGTGCATGCGCGGCATTCCGTGATCCTCCATGAACTTCTCGAGCGGGGCGCGGTTGCCGGGGCAGTACAGCATCAGGAAGCCGCCGCCGCCGGCGCCGATGATCTTGCCGCCGAGGACGCCGAAGCGGTCGCGCACCTCGTCGTAGATCTGGTCGACTTTCGCGAGCGAGATCTTCTTCGACATCCGCTTCTTGTTCTGCCAGTGCTCGTCGAGCATCTGTCCCCACGTGTCGAAGTTCGAGGTCTCGACCGACTCGAGGATGCGATAGCCGAGGTCTTTGATGCGCGAGAGGCTGTCTTCGACGCGGTCGTGGGCGACGCCGTCTTTCTGCTGCATGGCGACGTTCTGCTCGCGCAGCACGTCGCGCGCGTCGCGCTGTTCGCCGGTGTAGTAGATGTGCGTGCGCGAGACGAAGTCGGCGATGTCGCTGCTGCTCGGGCGCAGTTGACGCACCGACACCGTTCCGTCCTTCGCGATCTCCAGCACCGTCAGTCCGCCGTACGCCGCCATGTACTGGTCCTGTTTTCCGATCGGCTGCTTCAGGATCTCGAGCTCGATGTGACACGCCTCTTCGGCGAGCGCCTGCAGCGGAACGTAGTCGCGGCGGTCGTGGTGCAGCGCGTTGAGGAGACCGACGAGATAGCAGCTCGACGAGCCGAGGCCGGTGCCGGCCGGAAGATCGGCGATCGACGCGACTTCGAAACCGTAGCGGATGCCGTGCGCGCGCAGCGCCTCGCGCGCGAGCTCGTGTCGCAGCTCACTCACGTCGTCGACGACTTCGCTCTGCGAGTAGTGCAGACGGATCTTGCTGCCGACGGTCGGCCGGTTGACCGTGACGTACATGTACTTGTCGAGGCCCATCGCGAAGATGAAGCCGCCGTGTTGCGAGTAGTACGAGGGGAGGTCGGTGCCGCCACCGCCGAGCGTGACGCGGAAAGGAGTGCGCGTAACGATCACAACTTGAATCCGGCCGCGGTGGCGTCGTTGTAGAACATCTTCACCGTGTCGAGCGAGAGCTCGTCGAGCGGCTTTCCGACCATCGCCAGCTTTTTGAGGATGTCGGAAGTGACGGTGATGATGTGGCAGCCGACTTCGTCCGCCTGAAAGATGTTGAGGAGCTCGCGCGGGCTGGCCCAGAGCAGCTCCGCTTTCGCTTTGGCGGCGCAGATCTGTGCGGCCTCGCGCATCAGCGGAACCGGATCGACACCGGTATCGGCAACACGTCCGGCGAAGACCGAAACGATGGCGGGGGTGTTCGGGTCGAGCGCGTCAACCACTGCGCGAACCTGATCGAGGGTGAGGATGGCGGTGATGTTGAGCTTCACGCCGGCGGCGGAAAGACGCTGGATGAGCGGCACTGCCGATTCGCCTTTCGTGTTCGTGATCGGGATCTTCACGTACACCGGCTCACCCCAGGTGGCGATGAGTTTCGCCTGGCGCTCCATCTCCGGAAAATCGTCCGCGAAAACTTCGAAGGAGATCGGCATGTCGCCGGTGGCGGCGAGCGCCTCTTTCGCGAATGCGGCGTAGTCGGTGATGCCGACCTTGCGCATGAGCGTGGGGTTGGTGGTGAAGCCTTTCACGATGCCGGCGTCGCGCGCCGCGATCATGTCGCGCACGTCGGCGCCGTCTGCGTAAATTGCGATTCGAAAGCTGGGCGTTGTCATGAGTTGCCTTTCACTGGCCGGAGCCGGGCGCGGATTTTAGCAGCCGGACTTCCCACACATCGAAGAAGACTGTGCGCCGGGCCTGGCCGGTGTCGACGAGCCGCTGCATGCAAGGAGAAGCTTCGGGCATGCCGATGCGGCGCGGGTCGTGCGTGAAGCGGACCTTCGACTGCGGATCGCACAATGGAAAGTTCTCAGGCGGCGGCAGATAACGCCGGCCGCGCGCGGTTTTGCGGAGCTCGCGCGCGGCGCGCGTCATCTGTCCGATCGAGAACCAGTAGTAGTGCGCGTCTTTTGCGGAGACGGGATGACGCGTCGACTCGAGCCAGATCGTGTCGCCGGGCCGCAGTTGCTCGCGGAGGTATTTTTGCGAGACCCAGTAGGTCGCCGCGCTGCCGCCGACCGGGAAAACGGCGGCGACGTGGATGGAGACGAGAAACAGCGCTCCGATCTGGACGGCGACGGTGATGGTGTGCGTCAGGCGTTCCCGAACGGGAGCGCGCTCGAGCAGGATCCGCACGGACGAAGGGACGGTGCCGAGCACCGCGGCCGCGGCGACGGACCACATCAGATAGTAGTGAGCCCAGACGGCCGGCCACGGATAGATGAAACGCATCTCGATGTATGCCGCGACGAGGAGGATGAGCGGCAATGCGCGCCACACCGTGCGCTCGAATCGGAGCGACGCGGCGAGCAGTATCGCCGCCGGCACGACGTACCACGGATGCAGTGCGTCGGGCACGAAGAGGAACGGCACGCCGCCCTGAAAGTAGGCGCGCATCACCCACGGCACGTCGACCGCGGCGGCGAGGACGCGGTTCGTTTCGAAGTTGAAGAACCACCACATGTCGAGCGGCACGATCGCCGACATCGCCAGGAACGCGAGAGCGGTGGTCAACGCGCCGGCGATGAAGCCGGTGATCCGCCGGTCGCTGCGGACCAGCCAGATCACACCGACGGCCAGGCAGGCGAGCGGCCATTTCGGCTGCCAGAGCGAGGTGATGACCACGAGCCCGACGCCAAGGCCGCCGATCGCGCCCCGCCAGCGGAGGGCGAGGTAGGTGCCGGCGCAGAAAAAGGCGAGCGCGAACGGCTCGGCGCGCGCCTCCAGAAACGAGTAGAGCCAGAGCGAACCGGTCGCGATGAGGAGGGCGATGCCGATCGCCGCAACCTCGGGGCCGACGCGCCAGAGGATCAGCGCGAGCGCGGCGAGTGCAATGAAGCCGAAGGTGCCGCTCAGCCAGCGCGCGTGTCGAAAGTAGGAACGGACGTCGACCCGTTCGCCTTCCGGCGCGAGGAGCTCGAGCGTTTTGAAGAAAAAGGGTGAGTGATGCTCGAAGAACGTCTCGTACAGCCGCTCGCCATTGGCCATCATCCAGCCGGCGTGCAGGTACTCGTTCTCGTCCATGTGCGGCCCCCGCTCGGCCCTCGTCACCACGCCGAGCAGGTGCATGGCGAGACTGCACAACACGACGAGCAGTGAAAGCGCAAAGACGAGGCGGCCGCGAAGAGGAGGTGACGTCATGGAGGCGGCAAAGGTGCCGCGTATTCTAAGCGGTGGCCGGTCGGGGCTTTACAGGCGCACACACCGACCGCCGATCTCGCGCGTCTCCTGTGGAGCAAGAACGAACTGAGTGATTGCGCCAGTTACGTATTGAGGCTCGCGCGCGCTCGCTGCACAAAGAGCCATAAAAAGCGAAAAGCCGCTGATTTCTCAGCGGCTTTTCATAAAAATACTCCCGGCGGCGTCCTACTTTCCCACGCAGTCGCCCGCGCAGTATCATCGGCGATGCAGAGCTTAACTGCCGTGTTCGGAATGGGAACGGGTG
>DASVRB010000635.1:0-2606 GCA_036388835.1 Thermoanaerobaculia bacterium
CGCGCAGCCTTCCTTCGACGTTGAAGAACTCGCGCGCGCGGGCGAAGCGCGCTTCATCGCAGCCGCCGGCGAGGCGCGGGACCATCGCCCAGTACGCCTCGGGGAGGCGATTCACGATCGTGTCGTAGTTCTTCGTCATCCATTCGTACACGGCCGCGCGTCCCGCCTCGGTGCTCATCGCGCCGAACACGATGTTGCTCATCTCGGTCGGACGGACGGCGGGGGAGAGCGAATAGGCGAGCGCCTTTTCTCGCGTGGCCGCATCGCGGAATGCGCCGAGGGCGTTCAGGAGGCGGTTGCGCTCCGCCGGCACCGTCGCCGCTTCGAAACGCTTCCTGTACTCCTCGAACAGCGCCGCGTTGCCGTTGTTGATCGCGTGCGACGAAAGGACCGCACCGGCGATCGATGCGTCGACCGACGCCGCATCCTGCAGGTAGCGCGCGGCCTGCTCGCGCACGAATGCGAGCGCCTTCGGCTCCTTCCCGACGTTCGCAACCGACGACAGCAGGATCGGTCGCAGCGTCGTCACGGCCGGCGACTCGCCGTCGCGCCGCGCGTAGCCGATGCGCTCGAGCGCAGGTCCGAACGTGCGAGCGACGTAGGGCGCGAACAGCGCGGCCTGCTCCTCCTCCGTCAGCACGTCGCCGGCCCGTCCGACGCCGGCAAGCAGGGCGCGAATCACTTCCGGCTCCTCCTCGGCGGCGAAGCGCGCGAGCACATCGAGAAACTCGTTGCCGCGCATCGCACCGGCGTCGAGGAGCGCGTTCACATTGCCGAGAAACGCGATCCGCTCGCCGGCCGAGAGTGCGCTAGTCGCGTTTGAAGCCAGCGTCGGGAACGCCGTCGCCGGAACGCGCCAGCGGTAATAGCCGGCGGCGTCCGCATGCGGGAACACCCATGCGACCTTCTTCGCGTCGAGCGTGAACGTCTTCGACGGCGCGTCGAGCAGGATCGTCTGTGTGCGCGACGTTTTGCCGTCCGAGTAGCGGAGCGCGACCGGCACGATCCACGTTTGCGCCGGCGCTGTTGCACCGTGGCGGAGATAACGCGACTGCGTGAGACGGACGCGATTCGGCGCGACGATCTCGACCTGCACGAGCGGCACGCCTGCCTGATCGATGAACGTCTCCATCGGCGTCGCCACCTCCTGTCCGAGGGATGACCAGAAATCGGAGGCCGTCGCGTTTGACCATGCGTGACGCTGCAGATGACGGCGAATCCCTTCGCGAAAACGCTCCGGTCCGAGCCAGCGCTCGAACATCCGGATCACCGCTTTTCCTTTGTTGTAGGCGATGCCGACATTGCTCATCGCCGAGCTGGGCGTCGCATTGCGGTCGCGGATCGGATTCGTCAGCGGACTCGCGTCGACGTTCATGATGTTCTGCACGTTCTGCAGCTCATTCATCTCCACGCCGAGCTCGGGGAACACCTGCTGCGTGATGCGGTCGCCCATCCAGTCGCCGAACGATTCGTTGAGCCAGAGGTCGTCCCACCACGCCATCGTCACCAGATCGCCGAACCACATGTGCGCCAGCTCGTGCGCGGTGATGCGCGCGTTCGTCCGCCGTTGCGCCGGCGTGGCCGCCTTCGGATCGAGCAGCAGGATCTCCTCGCTGAACGTGATGAGGCCCGGGTTCTCCATCGCGCCGGGCCAGTACTCCGGCACCGCGATGAGGTCGAGTTTTTCGAACGGATAGCGGCTGCCGAAATACGTCTCCAGCGCCGCGAGCAATTTCGGCGTCGACTGCGTCGCCACGCCGGTCAGCCCGCCTTTGCCTTTCGTGGTGATGATGCGCATCGGGATGCTCGCGTTCGCGACCGTGGTGTACTCGAACGTGCCGACCGCCATCGCCAGCAAATACGAGGGGAGTGGCCGCGTCGTGGCGAAGCGGATCGTCTTCCACTCGCCGTCCGCCGATTCTTTTTCGACCGGCGTGTTGAAGAGCGCGTCGTACTGCGCGGGAATGACGGCGGTGAGCTGATACGGGATCTTGAACGACGGCTCGTCGAAGCAGGGGAAGGCTTTGCGCGCATCGATGGCCTCGAATTGCGTGAAGACGTACGGCTCCTCGGCGCTCGTCATTTTGTACAGACCGACCGCGGTGCGGTCGTAGTCGTTCTCGAAATCGATGCGCAGCGTTGCGCGCCCGATCGGCAGCGGCGCCGCCGGTGTGATGACGAGCGTCTGTTCCGGACCGGCAGCAAACGTCGCGGCAGCGCCGTCGATCGTCACCGCCTCGATGTTCATCCCTTCCGCGTGCACGCTGAACGACGCGGCGCTTTTCTTCACGTCGAGCAGAATCGTGGTGATGCCGGCGTATCGCTCGAGACGCGGATCGAGCCGCAACGCGATCCCTTGCGCGAGCGGCACGACATCGCCCCCGAGGCGAAGCTGCGACGCTGCGACGGACGAGGTGAGGAGGAGCAGAGTGGCGACAAAAACCAGCCGGCGATTCATGTGCGCGATTGTCGGCGGAAACATCGCGGCCGGAACAGCGGCTGGTCCCGTCCCGCAGGCGGTTCGTCACATCGTGTCACCCCGAGCCGGCACGGCCGGCGGCGCTTGTTGGCCAAGCCTCGGGCACGCTGTACTACCTTTGCCGGCC
>DASVRB010000636.1:0-2230 GCA_036388835.1 Thermoanaerobaculia bacterium
AAAGCGGCGACTGGCGTCGCCGCACTCCAAAGTGAGCAGCGCTACGACTCAGCCCGTTCCCGCACCGACAACCACGACCCGAACCACCCGGCCAGCATGCCTCCCGCAACCAGCCCGGCGACCTTTTGCCACGGCAGGAAACCGGTGAAGAGGAAGCCCCAGAGGATCGACGCGGACGGGGCGAGCGAGCGGCGCGCGGCTTCGTAGGCGATGTAGAGGAGGGCGATGGAGACGATGCCGCCGATGGTGCCTTGCAGGAATCCTTCGATCAGGAACGGGCCGCGGATGATGCGCTCGGTCGCGCCGACGAGGCGCATGATCTCGATCTCTTCGCGATAGAGCATCATCGTCAGGCGGATGACGTTCGCGATCGTGAACGCCGCGGCGATGGCCAGCACGCCGCCGGCGACGAGGCCGGCGATGTTGATCACGTTCACCACGCGCTTCAGTCGCGCGATCCATTCCCAGTCGTACTGCACCTGGTCGACGCCGCCCATCGCGCGGATCGCGCCGATGTGCTGATGGAACGCGCGCGATTGGGCGAGCCGCGGGTTGACCTCGATCTCGTACGACGGTGGAAACGGATTCTCATCGAGCTGCCCGACGACGTCCGACAGATTTGCGAAATATGTTTTGAAACGCGCCAGCGCTTCTTCGCGCGAGACGAGCCGGCGATTCGCAAGCTCCGGCTGCGCCGCGAGAAAACGGTCGAGCGCCTGCGTCTGCTGCGGCGTGACGTCCGGTTCGAGATAAACGATGACGCGCGATTTGCCCTGCCACTCCTCTGCGGCGCGGCCGAGGTTTTCGGCGACCAGGAGAAAGAGCCCGACGATGAGCAGCGAGATCGCGATCATCGCCACGGCCACGAAGCTGGTGCGCTTCGACACCCAGATACGCCGGATCGCCTCGCGCAGAAAGTAGGAGAAGGTATTCGACGGGACTTCCGGCTCGCGGCGGCCGGCATTCGGATCGCGCCGAGGCATCAGCCGCCCAGACCGAAGAGACCTTCGCGCACGTGCGGACGCTCGATGATGCGCGCGCGCTCGTCGCCGATGCGGCCCTGCTCGAGCGTGATGCAGCGGCGGCCGCTGCTGCGGATCAGGTCTTTGTCGTGCGTCGCCAGCAGCACCGTCGAGCCGCGCAGATTGGCCTCCGCGAAGATCTGGATGATCTCGTTCGAGAGATCCGGATCGAGGTTGCCGGTCGGCTCATCGGCGATCAGTACGAGTGGATCGTTGATCAGCGCACGGGCGATGGCCACGCGCTGCTGCTCGCCGCCGGAGAGCTGCGGCGGATACGCGTTCAGTTTGTGATGGAGGTTGACCGTGCGCAGCGCCTGATACGCCTTCTTCTTGTGCTCGCGCGGCGGCACGTTGAGCACCGTGAGAATGAACGAGAGATTCTCGAACACCGTCATCCGCTCGATGAGCTTGAAGTCCTGGAAGACCATGCCGATCTCGCGGCGGAAGTAGGGGAGCTGCGACTTTTTCATCGCGTTGAGATTGCGGCCATTCACCACGATCTGCCCCTCAGACGCGACGATCTGCCGCAGGATGAGTTTCAGCAGCGTCGACTTGCCGGCACCGCTCGGACCCGTGAGGAAAACGAACTCCCCTTTTTCGATGTGGAACGTCACGTCCTGCAGCGCGGTGGAGTAGCGATCGAATCGCTTGGTGACGTGGTAGAAGTGGATCATCGGTGTCGGGTCTCGCGAAGGCCACTGTCATGATACGAGACATGACGCAATTCCTTCTCGTCTGTCTCGGCGGCGCGCTCGGATCGGGCGCGCGCTACGTTGCGACCTCTGCCGTGCCGCACGGGACGCTGTTCGTGAACGTCCTCGGCTCCTTCGCCATCGCGATCGTGCTCGAGTCGATGCGCGCGTCCGATGCGCGGCTGATGCTGGTGACGGGCGTGCTCGGCGGCTTCACGACATATTCGGCGTTCAATCAGGAGACGCTGGAGCTTTTGCGGACGGGTGCGTGGGGAAGCGCGGTTGCGAATGTGGCGGTGACGGTGTGTGCGTGTCTCGTCGCGGGGTATCTGGGTTTGATGCTAACGCGGAGTGGAGCGGCGGGCTCTTAGCCCGCCGGGATCTCGCGAGAAGGTCGGCGGGCTAAGAGGGTATGACCAGGGACATTCCTGACACTCGTGTCTAGGGACATATTTGACACATGCGGAGCGTCCGAGCGGCTGCGACGGAACAAGGACGCGGGAGCGTCAGCCCTTG
>DASVRB010000637.1:0-3406 GCA_036388835.1 Thermoanaerobaculia bacterium
TCCACAGGACGTCCAACTTCGGGCGAGCGAAGCGAGTGCTAAAACAGCCGCTTCGCCTGTCGCGCGAGCGCGGTCACTTCCGGATGCAGTCGCGCGCGCTCGAGCACGGCGTCGAATGATGCGCGGCCGCGGTGCTCCGACTCGCGAAGAAGCATGCCGAGCTCCGCGACGGATGATGCGAGGCGGAGGTTTTCGGACATGAAGCGGTTCGCGTCCGCATCGACGACGCGCGTGAGCAGGCGGCTCGTGTCGCTGTCCGGATCTTTGTAGCGAAGCTTGATCGTCGCGAGCTCCGCGCCCGCCGCAATCCTGCCGCGGCGCTGGTACTTCAGCGCGTCGACGCCGGCGCCGAGGGATGTGCCGGGAGGGGCGATCTCGTACAGCGCGGTCACCGAATGTCCGGCGCCGAGCTCGCCCGCGTCTTTCTGATCGTCATTGAAGTCTTTATCGCGCAAGACGCGATTCTCGTAGCCGATCAGGCGGTACGCGCCGACGGCCGCGGGGTTCATCTCGACCTGGATCTTCACGTCTTTGGCGATGGTGAAGAGCGTCGCCCCCATCTCCTCGACCAGCGTCTTGCGCGCCTCGGCGAGCGTATCGATGTAGGAGTAATTGCCGTTGCCCTTGTCGGCCAGCAGCTCCATCTTCGAGTCTTTCAGATTGCCCGTCCCGAATCCGAGGACCGTGAGGAAAATGCCGTCGCCACGCTCTTTTTCGATCAGCTTTTGCAGCTCGTCCTCGCTGCTCACGCCGACGTTGAAATCGCCGTCGGTGGCGAGGATCACCCGGTTGTTGCCACGCTGATTGAAGTTCTGTCGCGCCACCTCGTAGGCCAGCAGGATTCCTTGTGCGCCGGCCGTCGAGCCACCGGCCTCGAGCTGATCGAGCGCGGTCAATATTTTTCCGCGGTCGATGCCTTTCGTCGACGGCAACACCAGTCCGGCGCTGCCGGCGTACGTCACGATCGCGACCCGGTCGCTCGGACGGAGGTGTTCGACGAGCAGTTTCAGACCCGCTTTCACGAGCGGCAGCTTGTCCGGCGATTCCATCGAGCCCGACGTATCGATCAGGAAAACGAGATTGTTCGGCCGGAGATCGCGCGTCTCGAGCTGCTTCCCCTGCAGGCCGATCGACAGCAGTTTGTGGCGCGGATTCCAGGGGCACAACGCTACTTCCGTCGTGATCGAGAACGGGTCCGCGTCCGGCTGCGGATAGTCGTATGTAAAGTAGTTGACCATCTCCTCGATGCGCACCGCCGCGCGTGGCGGCCGCTGGCCGCTCTGCAGGAAACGGCGCACGTGCGCATACGACGCGCGGTCGACGTCGATCGAAAACGTCGAGAGCGGCTCATCCTGCGGGCGGAGGAACGGGTTCTCTTCGAAACGGCCGTACTCCTCGGTGTTGTGCTGCGCGGCGTCGAACACGAACGGCTGCTCTGACGATGACGCCACGATGTTCGCCAGACCCTGGGTGAGCCTCTGCAGCCGCGACTGCTGCGTGACGGTGATCGATTCATTGACAGTCGGGGGAGGCGCGAGCGGTTCGGCGGGCTTCTTGTGAGAGCAAGAGAGGACGAGAAAGGCGAGGGCGACCAGTGCAGCTTGACGCATCGATTGATCTCCTTTGCGCCCTTAGAGCCGGCCACGCCGAAGCACGAAACCGCGACGACGCGCATTCGTGAAACGTTTCGGCTACGAGCGTCACTACCAAAGTCGGAGGGATTCGATGATGCCGTTCCGCAGGCTTGTATTCGTGTGCGTAGTTCTCTTCGCCTTCGCCGCTCGCCCGCAGTCGACCGAATATCCGCCCGATCTCTTGCCCGACTTTTTCGGCATTCCGCTCGATGGAGGCCGCGTCCACTCGATCGCCGTCCACCCGTCCGACAACCGCAGGATCATTACCGCCAATCAATTCGGCGGACTCTGGAAAACCACCGACGGCGGCGCGCGCTGGCAGCACGTCCGCAGCCTGCCGGCCGTGATGGTCAGCGACGTGGCGTGGGCCGCGGATGGCCGCACCATCATCGCCACGCTGCAGCGCGACAACCGCATCAGCAACGGCGGCGGCATTCGGGTGAGCCACGATGAAGGTGTGACCTGGACGCAGCCGCCGACCTCGATCGCGTGCGGCAACGACCGCACTCCCGCGCGGGCCAGCGCGTACGGCATCAGCTTCGCGCCCGACGAGCCCGCAACGGTGTACGTCGGCACGAACTACGGCATCGCGGTGAGCCGCGACGGCGGCGACCACTGGACGCACCAGATGCTCGAGCTCACCTCGCCGGTGCATGGCGATCGGCTGCAGAACGCGGTGCTTTCCGTGCTCGCGCTGCCGGAGCGGAAAGTGCTCGCGCTGACGCGCACCGGCATCTGGCGCAGCGACGATCGCGGCGCGACGTGGCGCAACACGCGGCCCGGCAACTTCACGTTCTACGGCGCCTTCAAACTGATGGACACGCTGCCCGACGATGCCGACAAAGTGCTGATCCTCGTCAACTACGACAGCGTGCTGCTGTACGAGGTCGGCACCGGCACCTACTCCACGATCACCGGTCCGGGCGGCGGCAGCCGCGGGCCGTTCATCCGCACCTCACGTGCAGCCGACGGCCGCGCCGACGTCTGGCTCGGCGGCGGCGTGCTGCTGCGCCGCGCCACCATCGGCAGCGTTGCCGATCTGCGCGCGCTGACCGCGATGAGCTGGATGCCGCTGCATCGCGCGGAAGGCATTCACGACGACAGCGGCTACCTCGCGGTCGATGGCGACAGGCGGCCGGTTCTGTACGGAAGCGACGGCGGCGTGTTCAAGCCGGCCAACGCCGATGCCACCAGATGGACGCGCGCCGGCAGCGGCGCCGCCGGTTTGAACTCGATGCAGATGACCGACCTCCACGCCACGAACGTGATGCGCGCGGACGGTTCGATCGCATCCGTGTCGCTCTACTTCGCGACGCAGGACAACGGCTTGTGGAACTCGTCCGATGCCGGCGCAACGTGGCCGCGCGCCGATTGCGCGGAAGGGTTTTTCCTCGAAGGACCGACGCGCGTTTCAGAAGGGGCATCGCTGACGCTCGCGTATGGCAAAGTCGGCTGCGGCCCGAGCGGCAGCATGTTCAGCGGCGCCGACTTTGCGGGCGCGCGCGCGGTGCCGGACGTCGACACGAGCGGCAACGCGGTGACGAACATGTCGCAGGCGTTCTATCTCGACTCGAATCAGTGGATCCGTTACCGCTCGCCGGCCCACGCCCCGACGGAGATCTGGGTCTCCGATGACGACGGCCAGCGCTGGCGCCGCCGCGCCACGGTCGCTTTGCAGGTGCGCGGCGTCTTTCAATCGGCGATGAGCCCGCGCGGCCGCATCGTGCTCGCGCCGTTTCGCGGACTCGACGCTCCCGACCGCACGGAGCGCG
>DASVRB010000638.1:0-6527 GCA_036388835.1 Thermoanaerobaculia bacterium
GGTTCTCTTGTCGCCCAGGATGACATTCGAGGTAGCGCGCAGTCACGTCGTACCAGTGGAGCGGCGGCCGCTTCGGCCGCCGGATCGTGCCAACGACAACAGGTGCGCAACCCGCCTCGTTCTAGTGGGGCTTTACCGAGCTTTAGCCCACCAAAAAACCGCGCCGAACTCCCCTCCTGTCATCCCGAGCGTAGTCGAGGGACCTGGGCGGGCGGGGCGCGATACACATGCGTTCCTCGACCGCGGCCGTCCCTCCCCCGTCATCCTGAGCGTAAGCGAAGGATCTCAGCGGCGACGACCGAAGCCACAGGCCAAACGCGGCGGTCGTCGCATTCTGAGATCCTTCGCTTACGCTCAGGATGACGGGAAAGCGGACGCCGGCCTTCAGAAATGGGAAGGACCCCGCCATCTAGTACAGCGCGCCCGAGGCTTGGCCAACCAACGCCGCCGGCCGTGCCGGCCCGGCTCACCCCTTCACACTCCCCTGCATGATCCCGGCGATGTAATACCGCTGCAGGAACATGAATACCGCTAATACCGGCAATACCGTGACCACGGAGCCGGCCATCATCAATTCGACGTCCTGCACGTGCTCGCCCGAGAGGTTCGCCAGCGCGACGGGAAGTGTGTAATGGGTCTGGTCGGAGAGGATGATCAGCGGCCACATGAAATCGTTCCAAGTGGACATGAACATGAACGTCGCCAGCGTGGCCAGTATGGGACGAGCCAGCGGCAGGACCACCGTCCAGTAAATCCGGAGCTCGCTCGCGCCGTCGATGCGCGCAGCTTCGAGCATCTCGTGCGGAATCGAGAGCATGAACTGGCGGATCATGAAAATGCCGAAGACCGTCACCATCGATGGGATGATCGCCCCCCAGTAACTATTGACCAGGCCGAGCGTTTTCATCAGCAGGAACAGCGGCAGCATGCCGACCTGCGGCGGAATCACCAGCGCAATCAGCAAGAGGCCGAACAGCCGCTCCCGTCCACCGAAACGGAGCTTGGCGAACGCATAGCCGGCCATCGAGCCGAACAGGACGGAAAAGAACGTCACCGCCGTCGCCACAATGGCGCTGCTGAGGAAAGCGCGTCCGATATTGAGGCGGAGGAACAGCTCGCGGTATTGCGCGAGCGTCGGCTCGTGCGGCACCAGGTGCGGCGGAAAAGTAGTCGCCTCGCCGGGCGACATGAAGGACGCGGAGACCATCCAGAACAACGGAAAGAGCGTAATCGCGCCGCCGGCAATGAGCACGGCATGCAAAACAATCCGGTTCATCGTCCGTCCTGCATTTTCATCTGCAGCACCGTGGCCGTGCCGATCACGAGGAACAAGACGAACGCCACCGCGGCCGCGTAACCCATTTCCCAGAAGCGGAAACCCTGTTCGTACATCAGCATGACGATGGTCACGGTCTTATTGAGCGGGCCGCCGCGGGTCATGACATACGGCTCGGCGAAAATCTGCAATTGACCGATCGCGACCACTATGCCGACAAAGAGGAACGTCGGTGCGAGCATCGGCAGGGTCACGTGCCGGAACTGCCGCCACGCGCCGGCGCCATCGAGCCGGGCCGCTTCGTAAAGCTCTTCGGGGATCTGCTGCAGGCCGGCGATGAAGATGATCATCGTGTAGCCGAACCCCTTCCAGACCGCCAGCAGGATGATCGCGAACATCGCCAGGCGCGGATTGCCGAGCCAGTCGGGCTGCGGCAGGCCCACTGTGTCGAGAAACCGGTTCAGCATGCCGAACCGCGGGTGATAGATGTATTTGAAGACGATCGACACGGCTACCAGCGTGGTGACGACAGGCGCGAAGTAGATCGTCCGGAACAGCGACTTGAAGCGGGTCAGCTTCGCATTGACCAGCAGCGCCGCGGCGAGCGACACCGCCACGGTTAGCGGCCCGCCCACCAGCGCGAAATACATGGTGTTGGCAAATGCGGTCCAGAAAATGCCGCTGGAGAGGAGGTCGCGATAATTGTTGATCCCGACGAAGCGGATGTTGCGCGTATCGCCAATGGTGTAAAGATCGAAATCGGTGAGGCTCAGTGCAAGGCCGGCCAGCACCGGGACGAAAAAGAAGACCGCCAGCAGCACCAGCGCCGGTGCGAGAAACAACAGCGCGGCGCGCCCTTCGTTCCTCATCGCTTCTCCCTCGCCACGATCCAGCGGCGTTTTTCGAGCAGGTCGTCGGCCCTCTTGTCGAGATGGTTCACCGCCGCATCGACAGTGACGGTGCCGCGCGCCGCCGCCTCGCCGCGGTCGAAAATGGCGGTGGCGATCTGCTCCCACTCCGGCACCTGCGGCAGCGGCGCGACCGACTCGAGCTGTGTACGAAAGGCGGGAAAACTCGGCTCCGCCTTCAATGCCGGCGCCTGCCACGCGGTACGCCGCGCCGGCAAATCGCCGGTCAGCTCGAAGAACCTGACTTGTTGTGCCGGCTCGGACAGAAACTCGATCAGTTTCCTCGCGGCCTCTTTATTGCGCGAGGCGCGGAAGACCACCAGGCTCGCCCCGCCGGCCATGGAGATCCCGGGACGTTTTCCGTCCGCGGACGGGATCGGTGCGGTGGTCCATTTGTCCTGCATGTCCGCCGGCAACCTTCTGCGAAATTCGCCGACGTTCCACGGACCTGTGATGTACATCGCGAATTCGCCCTGTGCGAACTGCTGATACAAATTCGCGATCTGGGCGTTGCTCACAGACGGCGCATACCCTTTCCGAAACAGCGACACATAGAACGCAAAGGCGTCGGCGAACGGCGGCTGGCGAAATGCGCCGCGCGTGCCGTCGCCATTGAGCAGGCCGGAGCCGTTGGACATGGCCATGACCACAGGCGGCTCCCACTCGTTGGTCGGCATGAGCATCGGATACCGGCTCCGCTTCTGCGCCACGATTTTCTGCATGGCGTCCGTCCACTCGGCCCATGTCCGCGGCCCATTCGGATAACCGACACTCCCCAGAATGTCGCTGCGATAGAAAAGCACCCGCGTGTCGACATACCACGGGATTCCATGCAGTACGCCACCAACAACATTCGTCGCCCAGATCCCGGGAAAGTAGTCGCGCTGATCGATGACTCTCGATTGCGCGACCATCGGCCCAAGATCATCGAGCGCACGCATGGCCGTAAACTCGGAAACCCAGGTATTTCCCATCTGGGCCACGTCCGGTGTGGAATCGCCGACATGCGCGGTCAATAGTTTTTCGTGCGCCGCGCTCCAGGGAATCTGCTGGACGACGACCTTGATGCCGGGATTACGCCGCTCAAACTCCGGAATCATCTCAGCAACGACTTCCCCCTCACGCCCAAGCCCCCAAAACTCGAGCCGCGTCTCATCCCGCCGCGCCGTGCAGCCGCACAGGAGCAGCACCAGCGCGACCACCAAAGAGACGACGGGGGGCCTCCGGCGGGCCGGCATGGCCGGCAGCACTTGTCTGTGCTCGGACGGCGTGCACTGCGATTCGTGCGTGTTCAGCCTTGGGCGATCGGTGCGGCTGCCGGCCATGCCGGTCCGCGTGAGGCCTTGGGTCGGTCTGCTCTGCTGCGCCGTAGTCGGCTTGGCCGGCCGCAGCAGTCGCTGTCCAAGGCCGAACGCACCCGTCTCGCGATGAACGGCGTCCGTGCGAAAACAAGTGCCGCCGGCCATGCCGGCCCGCCGGAGGCGCCCCGTCGTCCCCCCGTCGCTCACCGAGACTCCAACCAGCCACCCGTAAACCCGGCGCGTCGAAGGCCGCGGATGATGTGCGGGTTCTTCTTCATCGTGTTCCAGACCAGACCGCTGCGATGATTTTCAATCATCGCGACGATCGGGCCCTGATCGATGCCGAGATAGTCCGTATCGAACCAGCCCACGCCCGGGACTACGGCGCCGTGTTGCGTTTTGGCGGGCACATGCAGCGTCTCATTGAACGCATCGATAAAGCCGTACTGGCGGTAAGCGTGCGCGCCGAAGCGTGAGTACATCTCCGCGGCGGCAGGAATTGCGAGCTCCGGCGCGAATGCGATCGATGAAATTGCCGCCGTTGGCGCGATCGTGCCGTCGTCGCGGATCTCCCCTGCCGCTGCGCCGCGGGCGTGGTACGTCTTGAATTCGCGGCGTTTCCCGTCGATCGTCAGAAAACCGTCCAGCGGTCCGTCGCAGGCCGTGAGGCCCCACATGTTGGGGCCGTAGCCGCGGAATTCAGACGGATTGTCGATCGCGTAATCGCGCTGTGCGATCGTGGCGCGGCGCGAGTTTTCGAAATAGTCGATCCCCTTCGTGCGCATGTACGGATCGCGAATCCCGCGGAAATCGATCCAGACGTGCGAATACTGATGCCCGAACAGCGGCGCGAAATTCAGCTGCTCCTGGCCATAGAACGTTCCCCAGCGATACGACTTCGTATACGCCGGCCAGGCCGATGCGTCGATCGGATGCGTGGGCGAGCCGAGGGCCAGGATGTACAGCAGCATCGCCTCGTTGTAGCCCGTGTAATCCCAGTCGTGCAGTCCGCCTTCCGGCGTCCAGCCCATGCTCACCAGCGGCGCACGCTCATGAAAAAACGTCCATTCCGCGCGGCGGTACAGTTCCTCCGCCGCTTCGCGGATCGCGCGCTCGTTCGCATTGTCGCGGTCGAAATACGACTGGCAGAACAGCGCGCCGGCGAGCATCAGCGAAGTGTCGATCGTCGAAAGCTCGACCTTCTCGAAGCGCGCGCCCGTCTCCATGTCGAGGAAGTGATAGTAGAAGCCGCGATAGCCGCTCGTGCCGGTGGCGGCGTCGCCCGACTTTGCATTGAGGAAAAAGCGCAGCGTCGTCAAGACGCGCTCCGCCGCCTGCTCGCGCGTAATCCAGCCGCGCTCCGCGCCGATGCCGTATGCCGTCAGTCCGAAACCGACCGAGGCGATGCTGGAGAACGATTTCGTCGGCCAGCGGTCGGGGACCAGGCCATTGCGAGGATTCGCCGTGTCCCAGAACCACTGAAACGTGTCCCGCTCGATCTTTTCGATCAACTGGTCGGCGGGAAGTGGCGGGAGAGGCCGCGCGGCCGGCACTGTCGCGGGAGGCTGCGCCGGAGCACAGGAGAGAATCGTGAGCAGGAGAAAACCGGAAATTGCTCGCAGCGGCATGCGCATCGTCAATTCCTCCGAATCGCGGACTGCTGCGAAACGACTGCCTTACAACAGATCCCCTCCCTCCATGAGCGGAGAGAGGGGATCTCGAATCAAAACGCTGCGATCAGAAGCCGATCCGGAAGCCGAACTGGTACCGGCGCTGTGAGCCGGAGATGATGTTGTTCGGTTTTCCTTCGTTGGGGTTGTTCACGCCCCACTCATCGAACCCGGTCACTCGTTCTTCATTGAACGCATTGAAGACCTCGGCGATGAGGCCGACGCGATACGCACTGCGGAACGAGAAATCCTTATCCAGGCGGAAGTCGACCGTCGTGTAGCTCGGGCCCTCGCCCGTGCGCGGCACATAGCAATTGCGGTCGCCGCAGAAGCCGTTCGGGAAATCGTGCACGCGGAAGCGGTCGCCCGAGCTGTACTGCAGCAGCGTGCTGAAGCGCGTCTGCCACGGCAGGCCGAAGATGCCGTTCGCCACAATGCGGTGCTCCATCGTGCCGGGCGTGCCGTACCGCGCGTAATCGCGGATGTGCTGGCGGTCGAAGTTGTACGCGTCCGTATTGCCGATCTGCTCTGCATCCGACCACGTGTACGCGACGTTGAAGCCGAAATTGGACTGATCGGTGTACGGGCGGTCGAGCGTCAGGTACACCGCGTCGTACCACGTGCGCACGTCGTCTTCAGCAGCGAGGACGTTGCTGTAGGCCGGATCGACTTCGCCGCCAACGCCGTTCGCGAAGACGAAGCCGACGCCGTTATAGCTGCGGATGCTGGCGTAATTGATCGACGCGACCATGTTGAAGATGTTCTGGCGAATGCCGAGATTCCACTGATTCGAGTACGGCACTTCGAGATCGTTCGGAATCAGGTAAATCTCCGGCTTGCCGGTGATGCCCTGCGACTGCAGGTCGCGCAGTCCGGCCGCGGTCAGGTATTTCGGATCCCACTTCACGGTCGGGAAGCCGAACACCGTGTCAGTGCCGGTCGGGGAGAAATAGAAATCGCCGACGAAATGCTGGAGGCGGAACGTCTCGTCGAGCGTGACGTTAAAGAGCTGGCGGTCGTAATAACGGCCCGCGCCGCCGAATACCACAGTGCGGCCGGCGCCGGTGATGTCATACGAAAAGCCGAGGCGCGGCTGCCACATGTCCGTCTTCGGCTCGCGGTCGTTGCCGTCCGAGAAAAAGCGCGCGTCGAAATTGTCGGACAGGCGGGCGCGCACGTCAGCGGGCGTCACGTAGTCCGTATTGATCATGTCGGACTCGTAATCCCAGCGCAGACCGAGATTCAGGGTCAGGCGGTCGGTGACCGACCAGTCGTCCTGCGCGTAAATGCCGTACTGCGTGTTCTCGGCGGACTGGTCAGGATCGCCGAAGCCGAAGCGCGCCTTGTACGGAATCGTGGCGCTGAGCCCCTC
>DASVRB010000639.1:0-2524 GCA_036388835.1 Thermoanaerobaculia bacterium
ACCCGTTTTTGCTTCGAACCGCGGCGCAGCGAACAATCGACCGGCTGAAGCCCGCCGCTCCACCAGATGCGTCGCTCTCGCGGTGGTCGTTTACACTTACCGCCGCCGCTCATGCCGGTCTCCACAACCAATGCCTCCACCGTTTCGCGCGGCCACCTGCTGGCCGTTCTCGGCGTTGGATTCGGACTGGCGGTCACGATCGGAAATGCCGTCGGTGCCGGCATTCTCCGCACGCCCGGAACCATCGCCGCGCACCTGCAGACGTTCTGGCCATTTCTGCTGGTCTGGGTGGTCGGCGCGTTGTACGCGCTCCTCGGCGCGAACGCGCTGGCGGAGCTCGGCACGCTCGTGCCGCGCAGCGGCGGCCAGTACGTGTTCGTCCGTCACGGCATGGGTGATTACGCCGGATTCGTCGTCGGCTGGAGCGACTGGATCTCCACCTGCGGCACGACCGCGGCCGTCGCGATCGTGGTCGGCGAATACACGGTCGGACTCTTTCCTGCGGCGCGCACCCAGCACGTCGTTGCGCTGGCGGTGGTGGCGTTGTTCACCATCATCCAGTGGCTCGGAGTGCGCGGCGGCGCGGCGGTGCAGAACGTCACCAGCATCGTCAAAGCGGTCGCGCTGCTGCTGTTCATCGTGGCCTGCTTCTGGCTCGGCACCCGGCCGCCGGACGGCGGCACGCTGGTCACCGTCGATCGCGAAATCTCGCTGTTCGTCGCCTTCATCCTGGCGCTGCAGAGCGTGATCTACACGTTCGACGGCTGGTCCGCGGTCATCTACTTTTCGGAAGAAGTGAAGGACTACGGCCGGAGCATCCCGCGCGCGATGCTGCTGTCGGTCTCGACGATCGCGGTGCTGTACGTCGCCATCAATCTCGCCTTTCTCTCGGTGGTCTCGCTGCCGACCATCGCCGGCAGCAACTTCGCGGCGGGAGTGGTGGTCGAGCGGCTGTTCGGCACCGGCGGCGCGAACATCCTCCGCGCGCTGGTGGTGCTGGTGCTGCTCAGCGCCGTCAGCTCGAACGTGCTGATGGCGCCGCGGGTGCTCTACGCGATGGCCACCGACGGCCTCTTCTGGCGCGGCGCACGCGAGGTGAATCGCGGCGGCACACCCGACATCGCGCTGCTGATCAGCAGCATGCTCGCGGCGGCGTTCATCGTCACCGGCACGTTCGAGACCGTGGTTGCGAAGCTCGCGTTTTTCTTCGTCGCGAACTACACGTTGTCTTTCATCACGCTGTTCGTGCTGCGGCACCGCGAGCCCGATACGCCGCGTCCGTACCGCGCCTGGGGACATCCGTTCACGACCGGCATCGCGGTCCTCGCCTCGATCGCGTTTCTGGCCGGCGCCGG
Organism: Thermoanaerobaculia bacterium; assembly: GCA_036388835.1. Lineage (GTDB taxonomy): Bacteria > Acidobacteriota > Thermoanaerobaculia > Gp7-AA8 > Gp7-AA8 > QHVT01. Next base: position 1,356 of record DASVRB010000639.1, read on the forward strand.
CGCGAGCGATCCGACCGGCACGGCGTGGGCGATGGGCCTGCTCCTGCTCAGCATTCCGATCTACCTCGCGGTCCGCAAACGCTCATGATCGATCCTCGCCTCGAGCACGCGTCGACGCTCGCGTCGCGCTTCTACACCGATCCGGCCGTGCTCCAGCACGAGCAGCGCTCGCTCTTCGGCCGCACCTGGCAACTGGCCGGTCGAGCCTCGCAGGTGCGCGACCCGGGGCAGTTCTTCACGACCACGATCGGGCTCGAGCCGGTGCTGGTCGTACGCGGCAACGACGGCGAGCTGCGCGCGATGTCGAACGTCTGCCGCCATCGCGCCGGCCCGATCGCGAAAGGGGAGGGGCGGCGTCCGGTCCTGCAGTGCGGCTATCACGGCTGGACGTATTCGCTCGACGGCCGTCTGCGCAACACGCCGGAGTTCGAAGACGTGGCCGATTTCGATCGCGCACTCTGCATGCTGCCGCGCTTTCAGGTGGCGATCTGGAACGAGCTGGTGTTCGTGAATCTCGACCGTGGCGCCGAGTCGCTCCCGCAATTCCTCGGCGATCTGCTGTCCGACATGCCGGCGCACGATTACAGCGGCTTCACGCTCGCGCGCCGCAAGACGTGGGAGCTCGACTGCAACTGGAAGGTCTACGTCGACAATTACCTCGAGGGCTATCACATCCCGATCGTCCATCCGGGCCTCTTCCGCGAGCTCGACTACCCGAACTACCGCACCGAGACGAGGCGCTCGTACTCGATTCAGTTCGCACCGACGAAACGGCCGGACCGGATCCGCACGGTCGGCGGCGACGACGAGGTCCGCTACTTCTGGATCTTTCCGAACCTGATGCTGAACCTCTACCCCGACAACTTCTCGACGAACCTCATCCTCCCGCTCGGCCCCGGCCGCACCGCCACGATCTTCGACTGGTACTTTCGCGATCCGGCCGGCGCGCAGAATGAGATCGACGAGACGGTTGCCTTCAGCGATGAGATCCAAATCGAAGACGTCGAGATCTGCGAAGCCGTGCAACGCGGCCTCGCCTCAGACCTCTACGACCGCGGCCGCTACTCCCCGCAGCGCGAAAACGGCGTCCATCACTTTCATTGTCTGTATCAGGAGTTGATGGGCGGTACGTGAGCGACTGGTTCTACGCCGTCGATGGAGTGCAGTAC
>DASVRB010000640.1:0-3768 GCA_036388835.1 Thermoanaerobaculia bacterium
AACGCCCGCCGCTCCACTTAGAACGGGGGCGAATTACCTCCCCGCGTAAAACACCGGATCTCCCGAGGCGTTGTCGATCATCGAGCCGTACGCGTAAATGCGGGCGTTGGCGTCGCCTTCGGCGTGGATGGTGAAGCCGGCGCGGAGATTCGCGTCAGGGAAAAGGGCGGCGACGCCGTGCTGGACTTGCGCGTTCGGCGCGAGGGTCACGGTGGTGCGGCCGATCTCGGTGCCGAACGTCGACAGCAGGCGCACGGTGATCGTTTCGCTCTCGCTACCGCCGTTCACGAAACCGACGTTCGAGCGATAGCTCTCGTCGTGACGCAGACCCGGCACGAACATCTGCGGAACGAACGCGGCGACGGGATCGATCGACTGCCCATACGTGCCGCCGCTTTCGACGGTCGTGTACGTGCGGCTCGTGACCACCGGCGCGACGGGCGCGTTCCACGAGATCGTCAGCACGCCGCTCCCCGAGGTCTTGCGGAAGAACGACAGCACGTCCTTCAACACCTCGGTGTCATTCGCGCCGACGTTCAGCGTCTCGCTGTCTCCGTTGTAGTGCAGCGTGAGCCGCGTCGACGTCGACGACGGATTGAAAAACGTGACGTCGCTGCGCCAGAACGTGCCGTTCGCGCCAGGCGCGCGGCCGACCACCGGCACGACCATCGAGCTGGCGGACGGCGGTGCGATGGCCTGGATGTAAATCGGATCCTGCGTGCGGTTGTCGATCACCGACGCGTATGCGCTGAGCGCGTTCTCCGACGCCGCGACCACCCGCACCGTCAGCGCGTCGAACGAGCCGCCGTCGATGATCGGGAAGAGCGCGAGCAGCGAATGCTGCTCGAACGCGCGCGGTGCGAGCGTGACGTTCTTCGTGCCGAGGGTCGTGCCGATGTGATTCAGGAGCGTGAGCGTCGCACTGACCGAAGAGGCGTCGCCGTTCACGAGTCCGACGTTCGTGCGATACGCCGCGTTCGCAACAACCCCCGTCACATACAACGTCCGCGCGAGCGCCTCGGGGCGCACGTCGGGAACGGCCTGTCCATACGTGCCGTTCGCGCCGCTGGTGAACGTGCGGCTGGTGATGCGGAGGTCGGCGTTGCCGCCGGCGCTGCTCGCGTCGATGGTCAGTCCGCCGACGCCGCTGGTCATTGCGAATAGATCGAGCAGTGTGTTCGCGTACGTCTTCGCCTGCTTCGGGCCGAGGAACAGCGTGCGCGTGGCCGCGCTGCCGCCCGCGCTCGGGAGATACGTGAACGTGATGTTCGCCCCCTGCGCGCCGGCGTTGAAGAGACTGAGCTCCGTGCGCCACGACGTGCCGCCGAGGCCGGGAGCCTGCGCGAGCGCGGAGACCATCGTGCGATAGGCGGGCGTGTTCGAGACCGTGAGCTGCTTCGTGCTCATGCTGCTCGTCGTGCCGTTTCCGGCGGTCAGCGTCACCATGTAGCTGCCGGCGACCGCGTAGGCGTGCACCGGATTCTGTGCGCTCGAAGTGGTGCCGTCACCGAACGACCAGCTCCACCGCGTCGGTGTGCCGAGCGAGCGATCGGTGAATGAAATCGGCGCGCCGGCCGAGGCGATCTGCGTCGACATGTCGAAGACCGCGACCACGCCGGGCGTCACCGGAACGGAGGAAGTCGTGACCTTGATGAGGCGCGTCGTGCTCGACGATTCGGCGTTGCGGCCGACGGTGAGCGTGACGTTGTAATCGCCGGCCACCGGGAAATGTTTGGTCGGATTCTGCTCGCTCGAGTTGCTGCCGTCGCCGAAGCTCCAGAACCAGGAGGCGGCGCTGCCGGTCGATTGATCGGTGAACGTGACCACGTCATTCGTGGTCGGCGCATTCGGCGTGGCGGTGAAGGCGGCGGTGAGCGCGTTGTGGATCATCACCATCTTCTGCGCGCGCGACACCTGTCCGCCGGCGCCGGTGGCGGTCAGCACCACCGTGTACTGGCCGGCGGTGCGGTACGTGTGGGGCACCGTCGTGCCCGAGGTCTGCTGGCCGTCGCCGAAATCCCAGAGCAGCGAGGCGACGGTGCCGGTGGTCGTGCTGGTGAACGTCAAGCCTTTGCCGACCGAGCCCGACTCCGCGCTGACGGTGAACGAGGCCACCGGCGCGGTCGGGAGAATGGTCACGGTGACGCGATTCGAGCGCGCCGATTCGCCGGTCGCATTGAACGCCGCAACCGACACTTCGTAATTGCCGGCGCTGAAACCGCTCAGCGTCGCGGCGCTGGTGTTCGCGCCGAACGCATGCGAGTTGCTGCCGACGTAAACGCGGTAGCCGGTCTCGTTCGAGGCGTTGTCGTTCCAGTTCACCTGGATGCTGCTGCCGTTCGCATAGGCGTCGAGCGCGGACGGCGTGGCGGGGACGGAGGGACCGGGATCGACGTTGTTGCTCGGATAGAGCCAGCGCGCCGCGAGCTGATCGTCGCTGCGCAGCGACGGCCCGATGCCGGTGACCGAGTAGTACATCAGCGCCGAGGGATCGCTGGAGTGACCGAAGCCGAGCGTGTGTCCGAACTCGTGCGCGATGATCTCCGCCAGCTCCGTGCTGCTGATGCCGGCGCCGGGCGTGACGTTGTCCTGAATGGTCAGGTTGCCTTCGATGATGTTGTAGTACTGATACGTGCCGGCCGCGTGCGACGGGTCGGCGGTGAAGGTTGCGGTCCACGGCCGCGAGGCCGCGACGCCGTTGAAGCCGCCTCGGCCGACCACGCCGCCGCTGGAGGGACTCCAACTGCCGGCGATCTCGCCGAGCGGATCGTTGAACAGCACCTCATTGACGCCGTTCGGGCCGTCGAGGCCGCCCATTGGACCGGTGCGGTTGCCCGCATAGACGTAATTGATGGTCGTACTCGCGTAGTTGTTCCACGGACCGAGCGCCGCCTTCAACTCGTTCACGCCGCCACTGGAGTAGCCGGGCTGCGTGCCGCTGCTGTACCAGGTAGCGCTGCCGCCGTTGTCGAATGCGAACCAGCGGTATTTGTTCGGCTCGGCGATGAGCGTGAAGTTCGCCTCGATGCGCGAGCCGCCCGCGCTCGCACTGTCGCGCGCGAGGACCGGATTCTCGACGCCGTAATTCTTCGCCCCTTCGAGGCCGGCGATGCGCTCGGCCACGAACGTTTCGAAGCGCTCGGCATCGCGCTGCACGTTGTGCGATGCGATCGGCTGGAACTGCGCGTCGAGCAGCGTCGCGTCGGCGCGGGCATCATCGCGAAGCCAGAGCCGGCGGCCGTTCTCCATCTTCCCCTGCTCGAACTTGCCGACGAAAAGGTCGATGGTGCGGTAGACGCCGCGCGGGGTCTGCTCGAGGAAGAGGAGCACCCGCTCCCCTTGCGCGAATTCGGGTGTGCCGAAGACCCTGGTGATCCGCTCGCCGATGACGCCGCCGATCTCCTGCACGGTGATCGTCTGCGCGGTGCGCCCCTTGTGATTGCGGGCCACGGCGATGACGGTTTCGGTCCAGATCGAGCCGTCGCGATCGACCGGTGCGGAAGAGACGACCGTCCCCTCGACGATCACCGGCGACTTGGCGATGAGCTGCTCGTCCGTCGGCATGACGATCGTCGTCGCCCGCACGGTCACGCTCGCCAGCATCATCAAGACACACGTCAGCCCGTACACCCGAATATTTTTCGTCACTTGGGGAGGATCCTCCGATTGTTATTCGGATAACGGCGGTGGGAGGAAGGGGCATTCCGCCGCGGGTCGTTCGCCTGTGGCGGGGTCAGGTTTGTAGGAAATTGAAAATTGAAAATTGAG
>DASVRB010000641.1:0-3385 GCA_036388835.1 Thermoanaerobaculia bacterium
TCTAACGCGAGATACTGGCCGCAGTTGTCGCCTCCGACGCGTCGCGCGTGCTTTATGAGATCCCGTCGCTGTACCTGGCGGCGTCCACGGAATCGGAAGACGAAGCTGTTTACCGGGTTCAAGAACGCGCCGTTTGTGGAGCCGGCGATGGGTCTCGTGCACCTCCGCGATAGATGGTATGACCATCGACTGGAACGTTCCTAACCCCTGATCCCGAGGGGTACATCGATAGCAGCAATCTCTACATCGGCTTCGCTGGTTACCCCGTGCTGAGAACGAACGTGGTGTGCGAGTGACGCGCACAGGATACAAGTCGTTGAAGTACGAACATGATGGTCAAGAGTTGAGACTCGACGTGGAGGAAGGCGAAAAGGATTTAGGGGTCTACGCTCTTTCGATAACGCGATGGCGTCCGTCTGGCGAGATCGTTCGAGCGGACGAGCGAGCACGGATTATCAAAGACATCGAAGAAGCGCTCACTACCCTCAACGTGCCATTCGCCATCTTGTGAATTGAAATGGGTGGTTTGTAGGCATCTGAAAGCGGTCCCCGGTCGCGAGATGGTTGGGGAACATCGGTCGCGGAGAATGCCTTCGAGAGCATCGATCTTTTCATGATGCTGCGTCGTCCGTTCCGTGTGAGATCACGATGCGAGCGACGTGGAGATGAGCTTCAACGGCGATCCGCACTACCCGGTTGGGAAAAGCTACTGCTGCTTTCGAGACAGGGCGGCAATCTTTGCGCCGCAAGAATGACCATGAGAATCCTCCTCACCTTCAGCGCAGCCGTATCATCGTGACGGCATGTGCGACGAAACAACCGGAGCAGGAGCATGGTGGACATCGATGAGCTACAGAGCCACATAAACGATCTGTATAGTCGATGGCGCGGTGCAATGTTGGTCGCGCGCGGAAAACCATGAACGTGACAGATCAGTCGCTCACTTTTTATCTCGCGCTCGGCGAACAGCGTTTTTAATAGAGCGTTCCAGTAACGCGATCGACTCCGCGTAACGCTGTTCAACCTCGTCGAGCGGATCGACGAGGCAGGGGAGTCGACGTTCTACGAATACCGCCCTCGGTCGCCAGAAGAAGATCCGCTACGCCGACAACACGTACGAGGAACTGACGTACGACGACAAGACCGGTGCGATCGCAGCACGCCGCGATCGGGCAAGGAAGTGGCTCGCGTACGCATACGACGACGGCGGCCGCATCGCCGCCATTCACGAAGGGACCTCCTGCGAGGCCGCCGTGCACGTGAAGTACACGCACGATGAAGCAGGTCGTGTGACGCTCGTGCGCAACGCCGGCGCCGGGATCGCGTACGAGGAGTACGACTCTCTCCGCCGTCCCGGTCTGACGCGTACCTATCGCTACTTGCCGGGTACGGGGCTCGACGAACACCGAAACTTCTCGCCACAACTGGTCCATTCACGACCGCGAGCGATCCTCATGGCGCTCCCTGCCGCTGGTATGACGTTGCCGAGCGGCGACGTGCCCGACGCAAATGGCTGTACGAGGAAGAAGAGAAAAGCTCGTGCGGAGGATGCTGCGCTTGCTCCGCTGTGGCACGGCTGCCGACCGGTAGAAGGCGCACAACGGAATCTGGAGCAAAGTACACCGGCGTACACGCGTAAGCGATCGGGCGCCGCCTACGCGGATGAAGTGCCGAAGGCGTTCGGGCTTGCGCGTCGCGCCGCCTGTCATCCTGCGCCGCGCCAAGACGGCGAACGACCCTCTGCGGATGCGCGGGAATCGCCCGAATTAAGGAGGTCCTTCGCCGTCTCCGCGGGTCAGGATGACAGCGGATGGTGTGGCTGCGGCCCGCGTACGCGCCGTGTTCGTTGCACTCGGTGCGTCTGCGCCGCATCCGGTGCAGGTCAGCCCCCCTCTGCTTCCTCTTCAGGAGATCCGCGCTGACGCGGTGATTTGTCACGCGACCGAACGCGAATCGACCCGTCGCACGACCTCCTGCCAAATCCCCTCCACTCGTCACGCTTCTGATTCCGCTCGTCACAAGCTCGGCGCGCGATTCGGACGCGGCGGGCAGGATGCGCGGCGAAAAGGAGATGGCGATGAATTTGTTTGTGACGATGTTGTTGGTTCTGATGACGCTGCCTTGCTACGCGGACGAGACTGCGGTCAATAAGGCGCTGGCGAAACGGGTGTATGAAGAGGGGCTGAGCCGCGGGATTTTTACGGTGCCGTATACGGACGACTTTGTCGGACACGGCGGCTCGCGGACGTTCACTCATGAAGACGGAATGAAGGAGGCGCAGGGGTGGCGTTCCGCATTTCCGGATCTGGCGGTGAACGTCGATCTCATCGTCGCGGAGGGCGATCTCGTCGCGGTACGCTGGACGGCGCGCGGGACGAATACCGGAACGGGGAACGGCATCCCGGCGACGGGCCGAAAAGTGGAGGTGAGCGGCACGGCGATCTTCCGCTTCGAGGACGGGAAGATCGCGGAGGAGTGGACCGCCGCGAATACGCTCGGGCTGATGAGGCAGCTCGGGCTGAAGTAAGCTGAACAGCGTGCGACGGGCGTTGATCATCGCCGCAGGCTGGACACTTTGCGGCGTGTTGCTCGCAGCGCAGGCGCACATCTCTTCGGCGATGCGCGGCGCGCCGATCGGCTGGGTGCGCTCGCTCGCGATCTGGCTCGCCTGGGCCTGGATCTGGGCGCTCCTCACGCCGCCGATTCTGCGTCTCACCGCGCGCTATCCATTCGGCAGAGCACGAGCGCTGCGCAGTGTGCTCGTGCATTTACTGGGAAGCGTCGTCGCCGTGCTGCTCAACCTCGCGATCTTCGCGCTCGTCGCTCCGCTGGTCGGGGCGACGAGCGCCGCCGGCTCCTGGAGTGCCACCTTCCTCCGGCTCCTCGGATCGACGTTCCTGCTCGACCTTCCTGCTTATTGGCTGCTCGTCATCGTGGCCGAGACCACACGGCTCTCGCGGCTCGAAGGGCAGTTCGCCGAAGCGCGGCTGCTCGCGCTCAAGGCGCAGTTGCAGCCGCACTTTTTGTTCAATGCGCTCAATACGATCTCCGTGTTGATGCGCGAGGACGCGGACGCCGCGGACGACGTGCTCGTGAGACTCAGTGGATTGCTGAGGAAAACGCTCGACAGCTCCGCGAAGCACGAGGTTCCGCTGCGCGAGGAGCTGGAGCTCGTCGAGGCGTATCTGGAGATCGAGCGCGTCCGCTTCTCCACTCGCTTTGCGTATCGCATCGACGTCGCCGGCGAGACGCTCGACGCGCTCGTCCCTCCGCTCATCCTGCAGCCGCTCGTCGAGAATGCGGTCCGTCACGGCATCGCGCGGCGCATCGCCGCGGGACGGATCGAGGTCGCTGCCGCGCGACGGAATGGGCGGCTGCAATTGAC
>DASVRB010000642.1:0-1896 GCA_036388835.1 Thermoanaerobaculia bacterium
GCAGCCATTCGTCGCGCGTGCGGTGCGCGCGGACGAAGCGGGTGAAGTGCAGTTGCAGCTCGCGCCCGGGACGTACGACTTCGTGGCGGAAGCGGATCGTTTTCAAACCGGCTTCATCACCGCGCGCAACATCACGCGACCTGGTTCTGTCGACCTGACGCTCGAGCAGGCGTTCGCGATTCGCGGCCGCGTGCATCGCAACGGCGTCGGGGTCGCGAACGCGAACATCTCGCTCCTCGGCAATGAAGATGTGCCGCGCGACCACGCCATCGTCACCGGCGCCGACGGCCGTTTCGAGATCGCGGGCCTGGCGCGCGACAAGTACCGCCTCGGCGTGTTCAAGCATGAGGAGCTGATTCAGCGCATCGTTTCGGCCGAGGCGCCGGGCGAGGTCGACGTGGCGCTGCCGCCGGCCGGCACGTTGCGCGCGCGCGTCATCGATGCCGCCACGCGCGAGCCGGTGCGCGAGTTCATCTACTCGGTCGAGCCGCTCGACGCGACGGAAGAGCCGACGCGCATGGGCCGGCCGCTGATGGAGCGCGGCGAGGCCTCGGCGGACGGCACGTTCACCGTCACGGTCAGCTCCGGCGCGTATCGCGTGAGCGCGACCGCGACCGGCTACACCGCATCGACACCGGTCGAGGTGCGCCTCACCGAGCGCGAGCCGACGGAGCTGCAGATCGCACTCGATCGCGGCGCGACGATCAGCGGCCGCGTCACCGACGAATCAGGTACGCCGATCGCCGAGGCTGACGTTTACGTGTTCGGCGCGGAAGCCGATCGGATGTCGAAACGGAGCGGTCCGCGCGTGGCGCCCGGCACCGCCCGCTCCGCGCAGGACGGCACGTTCAGCGTCAGCGGAGTCGAGCCCGGAACCGCCACCATGACGGTGCGGAAGGAGGGATTCGTCCCCTTCCGGAAAGCGGTCGAGGTGTCGACGAACACGAACCTCGACGTGCAGTTGAGCCGCGGCCTGACGATCGAAGGGGTGGTTCTGCGCAACGGCAAGCCGGCCCCTGAAACGTCCGTCAGCGCGAGCACCGCCGCGGTCGGCGGCGATCATCAGCCGGCGATGACCGACGCGAACGGACGCTTCGTGCTGCGCGGCCTGATCGCGGCGCGCTACACCGTCGCGGCGTTTCGCGAGGATGTGCATACCGAAGTGCGCGACGTCGATCCGACCAAAGAGCAGGAGCTCGTGATCTCACTCGATCCGAAGCCGGCGGGGGTGATCTACGGAACCGTGACCGGCCTCCCGCAAACACTCGCCGGCAAGATCGTGCGGCGCGTGGTCTTCGTGCAGAGCGACGAGCTTGGCGCGGAAGGGCTGATCGACGACAACGGTAACTACCGCATCGAGAACGCGCCGACCGGCAACGTGTTCGTGACCGCGCAGATCGAATCGACGTCCGGCGGCCGCACGTCGCCGCGCAAGAGTGTCAACGTGGTGGCGGGACAGCAGACGCGCGTCGATGTCGACCTCGGCGGCGGCATCAACGTCAGCGGACGGGTCTCGTTCGACGGCAAGCCGGTGCCGGCCGTGCGCGTGGCGTTCATGAATGAAGCAAGCGTCGGCGGCTCCGCGACCACGCGCGCGGACGGCACGTACGAGGTCACGCTGGCGGCCGCCGGGACGTACCAGATCCTCGCGCAGGCCGAGGCGGTGGCGATGCGCCACTTCCAGACCGTGAGTGAAGTGCGCGGCGGCGAGACGATCGACATCGACATCCGCGAGCAGTCGATCGAAGGGACGGTCGTCGACGCGGAGACACGTCGGCCGATCGCAGGAGCGATCGTGACCATTGCCCCCGAGGCGAACGTCATGGAGTCGGTGGTCGGCGAGTCGATCACCATGCCGAACGGACGATTCCAGATCCTCACTGCGGCCAGCGGCGC
>DASVRB010000643.1:0-10856 GCA_036388835.1 Thermoanaerobaculia bacterium
AGACACAGACCTCGTCGCCGCAGCCATTGCAACGATAGATGCCGGCGTTCGCGACTTTGGCTCCGGGCGCATACCGGACGTCGAAGGCGGAACTGTTCGAAGGTGTGACGTAGCGCGCATTCTTGTATTCGGCCATGCGTGCTTAGAAAGACACGGATCGCCGAAAACTGTGGGCGTGATGGTAAATGCGTCAGATTCGCCAGAGGGACGAAGCGAGACGGCGGCCGGAGCGGCCGCCGCTCCACGCGACACGTGAGCTCAGGATTGGCGATTGCGCGGAAGAATGAATGTGCGTACGGCCGCGAGGCCGCGGCGCAGCTCGGCGCGAAAGTCAGGATGGGCGATGGAGATCAACGCGTCGGCGCGCTCTCGCAAGGACAGACCCCATAAGTTGACTGCGCCGAACTCCGTGACGATCCAATGCACGTGGCCGCGTGTGGTGACGACGCCACCGCCTTCGCGAATGGCCGGCACAATGCGCGAAACGGTGCCGCGGGAGGCGGTGGCCGGCAGCGCAATGATCGGCACTCCGCCATTGGACAATGCGGCGCCGCGAATGAAGTCCATCTGCCCGCCGATGCCGCTGTACATACGGAAGCCGATCGAGTCGGCGACGACCTGGCCGCTCAAGTCCACTTCCAGCGCGGAGTTGATGGCGACGACATTGTCGTTCTTCCGGATCACGGCGGTGTCATTGGTGTGATCGGCTGCATAGAACTCGACCAGCGGGTTGTCATCGATGAAATCGTAAAGACGCCGCGAGCCGAGGGCGAAGGTGGTGGTGATGCGTCCGGGATGCACTTTCTTGCGGCGGTTGGTGATCACGCCCGCCTGCACGAGGTCGATCACTCGGTCGGCGAACATCTCGGTGTGTACGCCGAGGTCGTGCTTGTCGAAGAGCCGCGCCAGCACAGCGTCCGGAATGGCGCCAATGCCCATCTGCAAGGTCGCGCCATCGGGCACCAGCGGGGCAATGTGGTCCCCGATCGCCGCCTCGGCCGGCGAGGCGACGGCCGGCTCGTGCGCGGGCAAGGGACGATTCGTATGGATGAACGCGGTGAGCGCACTGAACGGCACGAGCGTATTGCCATGCGAGCGGGGCATCTGTTCATTGATCTCCGCAATCAGCACTCTCGCGGTGCGCACGGCCGCCACCGTAGCGTCTGCGGACGTACCGAGCGTGCAGTAGCCGTGCTTGTCGGGCGGCGACAATTGCAGCAGCACCGCGTCGAGCGGAATGCGGCCTGAGGTGAAGAGACGTGGGATGTCGGAGAGGAACACCGGCACCATGTCGGCGCGTCCTTCATTGACCGCCTGCCGTAATGACGCGCCGGTGAAGAGCGACGTGGGGATGAAGCGGCCGGCGTGCTCCGGCTCGGCAATCGCCACCGGACCGTCGAGGTGGAGGTGATAGGTGGTCACGTTCTCGACGGCGGTATGTCGCGCCAGCGCGTCGAGGAGCGGAGTGGGGGTCGCGGCCGCGCCGTGAATGAACACGCGCATGCCGCTGGTGATGTGTCGAACAGCGTCGTCCGCGCTCACAGCGCGGTCAGTCCATGAAGAAGAAGAAGAAGTCACGCGCCGCGGAATTTCAATTGATGTGCCGCGGCGCGTGCATGGTCATGATTTAACGTGCAGCGGCTTTCTGTGCTGCCGCGCCGGCTGGCTGTGCGTTCGGCGGCTGAAGCGGCCGCGGCGCCGCGCCGACGCTCCCTCCACTCAATACCGCCTGCCCCTGCCGCGAATAATCGACCGAGCGCACGAGAACCCGCGCCGCCTCCTGCGGTGCGTGGAAGCCCATCGAATTCTCCGCCTCGATGAAATCGACCAGGAATTGCGCCTTCCGCTGGTAATTGCGTGCCGTCTCGAGCTGCGCGTCGGTCGCGCCGGCGGCCTTTGCCTTCTCGATGTCGGCAATCAATGCGAGGAGTGCATCGAGCGCCACGCCGCGCATTTCATACGTCCGCGTCTGGATGATGTCGATGCGGTTCTTCAGCTCTTCTTCCGGCCACTTGTGGCAGGTCTGACAGGCATTGTTGAGGTTGAGGACCGGACTGCGCACGTGATGATTGCTGATCTTCATCGCGCCGACCCGCTCGTACGGCATGTGGCAATCCGCACAGGCGACGCCGGAACGGGCGTGAATGCCCTGGTTCCACATCTCGAACTCGGGGTGCTGCGCTTTGAGCACCGGGGCGCCGGTGTTGGCGTGGGTCCAGTCCTTGTGCTTGTTTTCCTCGTAGTGCGCGAGAATCTCGTCGGCTTTGAGGCCCTTCGCCCATGGGTATGTGAGCCGTTTCTCCGGCCCTTTGAAGTAATACTCGACGTGACACTGACCGCAAACGAAGCTGCGCATCTCCTGGCGCGTGGCCATGGTGTTGACGTCGTAATTCTGCTCCCCCTGCGCCGCCTTGACCACGCGAATGCCTTCAATGAATCCCGGCCGCGTGATGCGCAGTTGCATGGTCTTCGGGTCGTGACAGTCGATACAGGTCACCGGATGCGTGACGTGCTTGCGCGCCTCGAAATATGGCAATTGATTGAGTTTGTCGAAGCCCTTCATGATGTCGCCGTTGCCGGCGCGTTTGTACGGCACGTACATGGAGCCGTGACAGTGGAGGCAGGTGCCGGGCTGTTTCGCGAAGTGCTGACGCTCCGTCAGCTCCTGATCGAGGAGCATGTAGGCGTGGCCTCGCTCCTCGCGAAAATCTTTGGAGAATGCATAACCGGCCCACATGATCTCGAGACGCGGGTCTTCCTCGAGGCGTGATTGCGCGACCACCGATCGCGGATCGGCCTTGGTGGGCGTACGCGGTACGGCCTCGCTGCCGCCGAAGCGCGTGCGCACCTGGTCCACTGTACGGCGATAGCCGTCGTACTGCAGCGGGAAGTTCTTTCCCCAGATGGCGGGATCGACGGTGTCGTCGTCGAGCTCGACTACGCGATAGAACGGATTTCTCGCCTCCTGCTTGTGCTCGAAGATATTGACGAGCAGCGCGGTGACGCCGGCCGTGACGGCGGCGATCAGCAGCATGACCGCGCCGAGGATCAGCCAGAAACGGCGGCGGCGCCGTGAGCGTTCCGGATCGGGAGTGTTGTTCGACATCGGCTTATCTCACCTCATGTGTCCTACAGTCGAATGGCAGCGGATGCAGGACGTCCTGTCGGATTGGCGGTGACCGGGATTCGGGTCGATTGCAGCGACGACCGCGGCGTGGCACTTGCGGCAGGCCTGTTCGGTCACTTCCCGATTTCCAGGCGTGATCTGAATCGGCTCGTGAAAGCGACCGGTGGTGAAGTAGAACGAATGCCAGAAGCCGTTCTTCGCCTTCACCGTGTACTTGCCGACCAGGCCCGGCGGCGTGTGGCAGTCATTACACGCAGCCACAGAGCGGTGGCTGGAGTGCCGCCAGTCGTCGTAATGCCCCTGCATGACATGGCAGTTCGCGCACGCGGCCGGATCGTTGGTCATGTACGACGCCCCACCGGCATATCCGAAGGTGAACCCACCGAGCCCGAGCCCCAGCCCGCTCAGGACGGCGGCCACGATCAGAAGTGTACGTACCACGATTGTGCGGTTGTGCAGGAGGCGTGCAATGTGGTTCCTCGGAGTTCCTCGGAGTGCCTCGGAGTTCCTCGGTTCCTCGGTTCCTCGGGAGGTCTTGCGTTCTCCACAGGTGCGGGCGGTGCACGTGAAGTTGTTGCGTTGTTGTCAGTTGTCCGTTGTCAGTTCTCTGTAACTGACCGCAAGAGCGAAGCTGCACAGACAACCGATAACCGACAACTGACAACAATAGAGACACTCCGAGGAACTCCGAGGAACTCCGAGGAACTCCGAGGAACCCGAGGAACTCCGAGGAACTCCGAGGAACCGAGGAACCCGAGGAACCCGAGGAACCCGAGGAACCCGAGGAACCCGAGGCACCCGAGGAACCCGAGGAACCCGAGGAACCCGAGGAACCCGAGGCACCAGCCACCCCCCCCACCCCTCCCGGCGCAACTCTTGCTCAGCCGTTACGACCGGGTGCAGGAGGGTTCGATGTACGTGGAGAAGGTGCGCGAGATCGTCTCGCAACACGGGCGCTTGTCCGTGCCGGTCGCTGAGCTGACGGACGACAGCGATCTCTACAATGCGGGGCTGACTTCGCTCGCCACGGTCGGCCTCATGCTGGCGCTCGAAGACGGGTTCGACATCGAATTTCCCGACTCGATGCTCAGCCGCAAAACGTTCGGCAGCATCGGATCGCTCGCTGCAGCGGTCGAGGAGCTCGCCGGCAAGACCGCGGCGGTTTGAACGCATGAGCACGTTGCCGCAGACCGCGGTGGCCGCCGACCTCAGCGCCATCCTGGCCGACCTTCAGAAGGTGGGCCGCGAGGTCATTGAACCCGCTTCCCACGACGTCGACGCCGCCGCGCGCTTTCCGCAGGAAGCAATCGATGCCTTGCGGCGCCTGCAGCTCCTCAGCGCCTATGTCCCCGAGGAGCATGGCGGCATGGGCCTCAGCATCGTCGAGCTCAGCAAAATCTGCGAGACGCTGGCCCAGTACTGTGCGTCGACCGCCATGATTTTCGCAATGCACCAGATTCAGGTCGCGTGCATCGTCCATCACGCCCGCCAGTCTCCCTATTTTCAAAACTACCTGCGCGAGCTCGTCGAAAATCAGTGGCTGATTGCATCCGCCACCACAGAGCTCGGCGTCGGCGGCGATCTCCGCTCCAGCATCTGCGCTGTGGAAGCGGACGGCGACACGTTTCGCCTGACCAAGAAAGCGCCGGTCATTTCGTATGGCGCATTTGCGGACCAGATCCTCGTCACCAGCCGCCGCTCCCCCGACGCGTCTGCCAGCGACCAGGTCGCGACGCTCGTCCGCAAAGCGCAATACCA
Source organism: Thermoanaerobaculia bacterium (assembly GCA_036388835.1). Lineage (GTDB taxonomy): Bacteria > Acidobacteriota > Thermoanaerobaculia > Gp7-AA8 > Gp7-AA8 > QHVT01. The sequence continues at coordinate 4,886 of DASVRB010000643.1, forward strand.
GCTCGAACCGATCTCGACCTGGGACACACTCGGATTCCGCGGGACCTGCAGCATGGGTTTCGTCCTCTCGTCCGAGGGCCCAATCGACCAGATTCTCCCGACGCCGTTCGACGACATCCTCAGCCAGACCATGCATCCGTTCTCGCACATCGTCTGGTCATCATTGTGGCTCGGCATCGCCGCGGATGCAGTCAATCGCGCCCGCGCGTTCGTACGCGCCGAGGCGCGGAAAAATCCACATTTACCTCCGGCGTCCAGCCTGAGACTGGCCGAAGTCGACATCGTGCTGTACGGGATGCGCAACAACGTCCACGCGAACGCGCACGATTACGCGCGCCTGCTGCAACAGGACGACATCGACGCGTTCCGCGGCTTCGGATTTTCGACGCGCACCAATAATCTGAAACTCTCGAGCTCCACTTTGATTGTGGAGATCGTCAGCAAGGCGATGATCATCTGCGGCATTTCCGGCTACCGCAATGATTCGAAGTTCGCCCTCGGCCGCCATCTGCGGGACGCATACGGCGCCGCGCTGATGGTCAACAACGACCGTATCCTCGGCCACAACGCGACGATGCTGCTCGCGCTGAGGGAAGGGTGACGCGGCGTGAGCTCGGCCACAGAGTCGATTCAGGACGCCTACAGCGCATTTCTCAATGAGCTGCTCGACGCACGGCTGCTCATCTCGACCGGCGTACGCGGCGTCTATGGACTGGGCGGCGTCTTCGAGAATGTCATCGAGCATTTCGATGCGTACGTGACGCGCATGGGCGCACAGACCGGCGCCGAGGTGATGCGCTTTCCGCCGCTGCTCACACGGACCAACTACCAGCGCACCGATCACATGGAGACCTTCCCGAATCTCATGGGATCGGTGCACAGCTTTACCGGAACTGAGCGCGAGCACATCCAGCTCATGCACAGTAAAGAAGCTGGTGATGACTGGACCGGCGCACTGTCGCCGACCGAAGTGATGATGACGCCGGCGGTTTGCTATCCACTGTACGGAACGGCCACCGGAACGCTCCCGCCACAGGGACGCACTGTCGATCTGCGCGGCTTTGTTTTTCGTCACGAGCCGTCTGACGATCCCGCGCGCATGCAGATTTTCCGGATGCACGAGTATGTGCGCCTCGGCACGCCCGACCAGGCGCTCGAGCATCGCGACACCTGGCTCGAGCGCGGCGAGGAAATGCTGCTCGCGGTGGGGCTGGACGTGAAACCGGTCGTGGCCAACGATCCGTTCTTTGGCCGCGGCGGCAGGGTCATGGCGGCGACGCAGCGCGAACAGGAACTGAAATACGAACTGGTCGTGCCGATCACGTCGACCGAGAAACCGACCGCGGTCGCCTCGAGCAATTACCACCTCGATCATTTCGGCGTCGCGTTCGACATCCGCACAGCCGACGGCGCGATTGCGCACTCCGCCTGCATCGGCTTCGGTTTGGAGCGCGTGGCACTGGCGCTCTTCAAGACGCACGGCTACGACCCGGCGCGCTGGCCGGCCGGCGTGCGCGACGTGCTCGCGCTATGACGAAACGGGTCCTGGAGCTCGATCCGAAGACGTACCAGCGCCACCCGATTCATGGCGAAAACCGGATCTGGGCCGAAACGAACTGTTATGTCGACCTGCTGGTCGAGCTCACCCACGCCATGGGACATGAGCCGATCGCGGCACTGCCGTTCACATTCGCCATCGATTTCGAGGGCGACCAATGGACGTTCTTCAAGTTCCCACTTGGCGAATTGCAGGAGCTGTTCGGCCTGGAAGTGCAGGAGCTGGCGATCTGGCGGCCGGTCATAGCGCATCTCGAGGAACAGGTCGGCCACGGTCGGCCGGTGCTCGTGGAAGTCGATTCGTATTACCTCCCCGATACTGCCGGCACGGCCTACAAAACAGGCCACGTGAAAACGACCATTGGTGTAATGGAGATCGACCGGGAGCGAGAAGTCCTCGGCTATTTTCACAATCAGGGCTATTACCAGCTTCGCGGCGACGATTTCCGCGGAATTCTCCGCCTCAATGACACACCCGATCCGGCGATGCTGCCGCCTTATACGGAATTCATGAAGGTGCGCGGCGGTGGTGCGAACGGCGAGCTGCTGCAGAAATCATTGCGGCTGTTTCGCAAGCATCTGGCGCTAGTGCCGCAGACCAACCCGTTCATCACGTTTCGCGCGCGTTTGGAAGCCGACATGTCCGCGCTGCTCGAAGAGTCGCTGGAGACGTTTCACCAGTATTCGTTTGCCACGCTGCGACAGTTCGGCGCCTGCTTCGAGCTTTGCGCCACGTATCTGCAGTGGCTGACGGATCAGGGCGAGGACGGACTGGAAGAATTGCGGCGCGACTTTCTCGACATCGCCGAGGGGGCCAAGGCATTTCAGTTTCAACTCGCGCGGGCGATGGCGCGCAAGAAACCGCTCGACCTCTCGCCGCTCGACACCATGGCCGAGCGATGGGAGCGCGGGATTGGCGGATTGAAAGCGCGGTACGCCTGACATGCTCTCCGCACAGTGGTCGCTCGGTTCGACGGCCCCCGGCGAGGTATCGGATCCTCGCCAACTGAGCGGATTGCAGTGGCTGCCTGCCATCGTCCCCGGCACAGTGGCGCAGGTCGTTGGCGCCGGCAGTGACCTCGACGATCGCGACTGGTGGTACCGCGCAACATTCACGGACAGCGGCGAGCACCTCGTGTTTCACGGACTGGCCACGCTCGCGCAGGTGTGGCTGAACGGCGAGCTGGTAGTGGAGTCGCAGAACATGTTCGAGCGTCACGTGCTCGACGTGAGACAGCGACTGCAGTCCGAAAACGAGCTGGTGATCTGTTTTCGATCGCTCAATGCAGCGCTCGCACAGCGCAGACCGCGGCCGCGCTGGAAAACGCGCCTGGTGCGCAATCAACAGCTCCGCTGGTTCCGCACCTCGCTTCTCGGGCGCATTCCCGGCTGGACTCCTCCCATTGTGCCGGTCGGCCCCTGGCGTGCGATCGAGCTCGGGACGTGGCGGGACATCGAGGTTGCGACACGGCTCGACGGCACGACCGGCGTCGTCGAATTTTCCTGCGTCGGCGAATCGGGGACAGTCACAGTCGGGTCGACCACAGTCGAATTGCAGCGCGACGGCGAGCGCCTTTCGGTCCAATTGCGGCTCGAGAACGCGGCATTGTGGTGGCCGCATACGCACGGCGAGGCGGTACTGCACGATTGCACCGCGGTCATCGACGGCCAGCACCTCGACTGCGGCCGGGTGGGATTTCGCACGATTGAAGAAGGTCCGCGCGTCAATGGCCTGCCGGTCTTCTGCCGCGGCGCATGCTGGACCATTGAGGACATCACGTCGCTCACCGGCGACTACAGACAAACCCTTACCCTGCTGCGTGAGGCAGGCGCAAACATGATCCGCATCGGTGGAACGATGGTCTATGAAGCCGACGAGCTCTATCGCCTTTGTGACGAGCTCGGGATCATGGTCTGGCAGGATTTCATGTTCGCGAACATGGACTACCCGGCCGATGATCCTCAATTCGTCGCTTCGGTACGCACTGAGGCGACGCAGCAGATGCAGCGACTGCGGCGCCATCCTTCTGTCGTTGCATATTGTGGTAACAGTGAGGTCGAGCAGCAGGCGGCCATGCTCGGGACGCCGCGCGAGCTGTGGCGCAATGCGATTTTCGGCGAGCTGTTTCCGGAGCTGCACAAACAACTGCACCCCGACTCGCTCTACGTCCCTTCCACACCGAGCGGCGGCACGCTCCCCTTTCAGACCGACAGTGGCGTCACGCATTATTACGGCGTCGGCGCTTATCTTCGTCCAATGTCCGACGTCCGCCGCGCGAACGTCCGGTTCGCCTCGGAATGTCTCGGTTTCGCGAACGTCCCGGAGAAGTCGACCGTCGAAGCGGTCATGCAGGGCGACGCGCCTGCCGTGCACGACCCACGCTGGAAACAGCGCACGCCGCGCGATACCGGTGCGGGGTGGGACTTCGAGGACGTCCGCGACCACTATCTGCAGGAGCTGTTCGGTCTCGACCCGATGCGCCTGCGCTATTCCGACACCGCTCGTTATCTCGACCTCGGCCGCGTCACGACCGGCGAAATGATGTCGCGCGTATATTCGGAATGGCGCAGCGCCTACAGTACGTGCGGCGGCGCGCTGGTGTGGTTTCTCAAGGATTTCTGGCCCGGCGCCGGTTGGGGCGTCATCGACAGTCGCGGTCTTCCCAAAGCGGCCTTCTACTATCTGCGGCGCGTCTGGCAGCCGCGCACTGTGCTCTGGACGGACGAGGGCTTGGGCGGACTGCACGCGCACGTCGTCAATGAGACCGACGAACCGTTGCGCGGAACGCTCGAAATCGTGCTGTTGCGCGATGGACAGATCGTCACTGCACAGGCGAGCGTCGCCTGTGAGGTCGCGCCGCGTTCGAAACAGACCTTCGAGGCGGAGGCGGTGCTCGGTGCGTTCTATGACACGGCGTACGCGTACAGGTTCGGGCCGCCGAAACACGACGTCGCCGTGGCCACGCTGCTCATCGACGAGCGCGTTACCGCCGAAGCGTTTCACTTTCCACAAAGCGGCCCGCCCGTGCCGGCGACCGGAGCGGCGATTGTGGCGGAGGCAAATCGCCGCGACGGACAGTGGGAGGTCACGATCGAGAGCGACCGCTTTCTGTACGCGGCGCATTTCGACGCCGACGGCTTTTTCCCGTCGGACAATTACTTTCACCTGCTGCCGCGCCGAAAAAAGACCATTGCACTGCGCGCGGCGCATGGCGAGGCGAAGTTCCGCGGATTTCTCGAGGCATTGAACCTCGGCGACGCAGTACGGATCGCCGTGCACGAATGACCGTCACCCGCACACCGCTGTTCTTCGGACCGGACGAGCGCTCGCTGTTCGGGTGGTATCACGCGCCCGCTGGCAAAAACGCCGACATTGCGGTGGTGATCTGTCAGCCCCTCGGCCACGAGTACATCAATGCGCATCGCTCCATGCGCCACCTCGCCGATCGGCTGGCGCGCGCCGGCATTCCGGCGCTCCGTTTCGATTATCACGGCACCGGCGACTCGACCGGTTCCGATGAGGATCCGGGCCGCGTCAACGCCTGGCGCGAATCGGTGGTCGAGGCGGTGGCGACGGCGCGTGCATTGTCGGGCCGCAGGCGAATTGGACTGGTCGGCTTCCGCTTCGGCGCCGCGCTCGCGGCGGCGGCATCGACGGAGCTCGACGTCGACTCGCTCGTATTGTGGGCGCCGGTCACACGCGGGCGGCTGTACGCGCGCGAATTGAAGGCGCTGCACCTGACGTCGGGTAATGAAGGCGGTCCTGCAATCGAGCCGGGCGGCTTTCTCTTCACAGAAGAAACGCAGCGCGACATCAGCGCAATGGAAGCCACCCCGAAAGCGGCGCGCGTGCTCGAGCTCTGGCGCTCGCCGGTGGAGCGCGACGCGGGCGGCTACAACGAAATGCTCGCCGCGCCGCACAATACCGCCGTTCCTTTTGCCACCATCGACCAGATCGTGGCGTGGCTCGGCGACGGTGCGACGCTCGAAGAACCGGTAATGAGGGAAATCCGCCTCGAGCAGATCGACGGCGGCGTGCGCGAGACGGCGATCGAGCTCGGTCACATGTTCGGAATCCTCAGTGAACCGGCCGACGGAAAGCTGAAGGCAATTCCGGCAGTGCTATTGCCGAATGCAGGCTCCGTTCATCACGTCGGACCGAGCCGGCTTTACGTCACATTGGCGCGCACACTGGCCAGCCGCGGATTCCGCGTCCTGCGCTTCGATCTTCCCTCGCTCGGCGACAGTGTCATTGAAGACGCGACCCAGGAAAATCATCCCTACATCCCCCCAGCCACGCCGGCGCTCGAAACGGTCATGGAAGCATTGCGGCAGCAGTCGTATGTCGTGACCGGCCTCTGCTCCGGTGCGCACGCGGCATTTCACGCCGCGCGCGAACTGCAGGCGGCGCCGC
>DASVRB010000644.1:0-4189 GCA_036388835.1 Thermoanaerobaculia bacterium
TGGGCGATCCGCAAGTTCCAGCCGGACGTGATCATCACCCGCTTCCCGCCGACCGCCGAAGCCGGTCACGGACAGCACGCCGCCTCGGCGCTGCTGGCGGAAGAAGCATTCGTCGCCGCTGCCGATCCGACCAAGTTTCCCGAGCAACTGCGCTTCGTCACGCCGTGGAAAGCGCGCCGTATTTTCTGGAACCGCTTTTCCTGGCAGCCGATCAAGCCGGACGATCCGAGCGTCGCGAATTCACTGCGCGTCGACCTCGGCACGTTCAATCCGATCCTCGGACGCGCTTACACCGAAATCGCCGCCGAGAGCAGAAGCCAGCACAAGAGCCAGGGCTTCGGCTCGGCCGAGCGCCGCGGCAGCATCATCAATTACTACGATCTGCGCGCCGGCGAGCCGGCCAAGACCGACCTCTTCGAAGGGGTCGACACGCGCTGGTCGCGGTATCCGGGCGGCGAAAAAATCGCCGGCATCCTGCAGCGCGCGGCCGAGACGTTCGATCCGAAAAACCCCGCTGCGTCCGTGCCGCAACTGCTGCAGGCACACGCCGCACTGGAGCAATTGCGCGCGAACGCCGCCTGGTCGGAGACCAATCGCCCCTGGCTCGAGACGAAACGCGTCGAGCTGCTGAATGCGATTCGCGACTGCGCCGGCATTGCCATCGACGTCGCGGCCGCCGATTCCGCGGTCACTGCAGGCGGCGAATTGCCGGTCAGCGTCACGGTCGTCAATCGCTCCGACTATCCGTTCCGTCTCTCCATGGTCGCGTCGCTTTATGCGCAGCCGAGCAAAGCGCCCGGCACGCGGCTCGAGAACAACAAGCCGGTCAAGACCGACCTCACCCTGAAACTTCCGCAGAATTACGAGCTCTCGCAACCGTACTGGCTGCGCAAAACGCCGACGCACGGCCAGTACGCGGTCAGCGATCAGACGCTCATCGGCCTGCCGGAAAACCGGCCGTCGCTGCCGATCAACGTCACCATCGACGACCCCGAAATGAACACGCTCGTGTTCCAGGTGCCGGCCGTTTTCCGCCGCACCGATCCGGTCAAAGGCGAACAGGTGCGCGAGGTCTCGGTGGTGCCGCTCGTGACCGCGAACCTCGGCTCCGGCGTCTATCTCTTCCCCGATTCGCAACCGCGTCCGGTCACGGTCGTGCTGCGCAGTTTCGGCGTCACGGACGCCGATGTACGCCTGGTCCTTCCGCCCGGCTGGAAGTCGGAGCCGAATCGCGCGACGCTGCGATTCGCGGGAAAAAACGATGAAGTGCGCGTGGCGTTCAACGTCACACCGGCGCCGGGCGAAACGTCCGCGCAATTGACCGCGGAAGTCGGCTCGCGCACCGCGTCATCGATGACCGAGATCGAATACGACCACATCCCGGCGCAACGGCTCTTCAATGATTTCGGCGCCCGCCTCGTGCGCGCCGACGTCAAGCGCACGGGCAATCGCGTCGGCTACATCATGGGCTCCGGCGACGAGATCCCGAACGTGCTGCGCCAGGTCGGTTATGAAGTGACGGTATTGACCGACGCTGAGCTCGATCGTGGCGATTTTTCGATGTTCGACGCGGTCGTGACCGGCGTCCGCGCTTACAACACCCGCAAGCGACTCGCTGAAGCGCACGAAAAGCTGATGCAGTACGTGGAAGAAGGCGGCACGCTGGTCGTGCAGTACAACACCGCCAATGCACTGGGCGATCTCGTGGTCCCGGCGCCGGGACCCTTCCCTTTCAAAATCTCCCGCGACCGTGTGACGGTCGAAGACGCACCGGTCACCATCCTCGATCCCGCGCACCCGCTCCTCAATCGCCCCAACAAAATCACCCCCGTCGATTTCAATGGCTGGGTGCAGGAGCGCGGCCTCTACTTCCCGAACGAATGGGACCCGCGCTACACCGCGATGTTCTCGACCGCCGATCCCGGCGAACAGCCCAAAACCGGCGCCCAGCTCGTCGCCCGCCACGGCAAAGGCGTCTACATCTACACCGCCCTCGCCTGGTGGAGACAATTGCCCGCCGGCGTCCCGGGAGCGATTCGGGCGTTTGTGAATCTGGTATCGGCGAAGTAACAGAAACGACAAATGAATTCAGAACGCGGAACGCAGAATGAAGAATGAAGAAGCGCCACACATGCGGCACTCCATTTCTACATTCTTCGTTCTGCATTCTGCGTTCTTCATTCATTCATGACTGCTGACGACAAGCCTCCCATCCTCGGCTCCTGGCGCAATCTCTACACCGCCGTGCTGCTCGCACTCGCGGTCGAGATCGCGCTCTTCTATGTTCTGACAAGGACCTTTGCTTGAGGGCGGCCGACTGGGCGGTGCTCGTGGCCACGCTGGCCGCAATTGTGATTTACGGCGTCTGGAAAGGCCGTAAGCAGAAACGCCTCGAACAGTACCTGCTCGCCGACCGGCAGATGCAGTGGTACACGGTCGCACTGTCGGTCATGGCCACCCAGGCCAGCGCAATCACCTTCCTCTCGACGCCGGGACAGGCCTACAGCGACGGGATGCGTTTCGTGCAGTTCTATATCGGACTGCCTGTGGCGATGGTGATCCTGTCGATCACGGCGGTGCCGATCTATCACCGTCTGAAGGTTTTTACCGCCTACGAATATCTGGAAACGCGATTCGACGTCCGTGTCCGCACAGTGACGGCGCTGCTGTTCCTCGTCCAGCGCGGCCTCGGCACGGCGATGACGCTCTATGCGCCTGCACTCATCGTTTCCCTGGTGCTCGGCTGGAACATTCATCTGACCACTGTGGCGATCGGCGTGCTCGTCATCATCTATACGTCGACCGGCGGCACGAAGGCGGTGAGCTGGACGCAGACGCACCAGCTACTGATTTCCCTCGGCGGCATGGCCGTGGCGATGATTGTGGCCATCCGCTCGCTGCCGAAGGAAATCGGCTTCGGCGACGCTGTAGCAGTGGCCGGCCGGCTCGGGCGCATCAACGTCATCGATTTCACGTTCGACCTGTCGACGCCTTACAACTTCTGGTCCGGCCTTTTCGGCGGTTTGATGGTGGCGCTGGCGTATTTCGGTACGGACCAATCGCAGGTGCAGCGCTATCTCACCGGCGAAACGATCACGCAGTCACGCCTCGGCCTCCTCTTCAATGGCCTGGTCAAAGTGCCGATGCAGTTCTTCATTCTCTTCGTCGGCGCAATGGTTTTCGTCTTCTATCAATTCGTCGCGCCGCCGCTGTCGTTCAATCCGGTCGAGCGTGAAAATGTCCGCGCCGGCCAGTACGCCGCCGAATACGCGCAGCTCGAACAGCAGCACCAGCAGGCGTTCGAAGCCAAACGCGCCGCCGCGACGCAGCTCGTCCAAGCAATGCACGCCAATGACAGCGCGGCGGTCGCACAACAGACCACCGTTTTACAGGCGACGCAGGCGCGTTACGACGAAACCCGTAAAGCGGCCTCGGGACTCATCCGCAAGAACGATCCGAAAGCCGGCAAAGCCGATACTGACTACGTCTTTCTGACCTTCGTCATGCAGAACCTCCCGACCGGCCTGGTCGGACTCCTGCTGGCGTCGATTTTCTGCGCCGCAATGTCGGCCACCGCCTCCGGCCTTAATTCGCTCGCCTCCACGTCGGTGGTCGACATCGCCAAACGCCTTCTGTCGCGCGGCCATACCGATCACGAATACGTCGTGATCTCCAAGTGGATGACCGTGGCCTGGGGCGCCTTCTGTGTCGTCTTCGCGCTTTACGCAAACCAGCTCGGCTCACTCATTGAAGCAGTCAATAAAGTCGGCTCGTTCTTCTACGGCACCATGCTCGCGATTTTCCTCGTCGCGTTTTATGTAAAACGCGTCGGCGGCACCGCAATGCTCTGGGGCGCCGCCACCGCCGAGCTCGCGGTCATCCTCTGCTGGTGGAAAACCGACATGGCCTGGCTCTGGTGGAACGTAGTCGGCTGCGTCGTAGGCGTGGCCGCGGCGGTGATTGCGCAGATGTTGATGCCGCGGCGCGAACTCGCGCAGTAACGACAAACGAACACTCCCGTCATCCTGAGCTTTAGCGATCTCAAAATGCGACGGCCGTCGCCGCTGAGATCCTTCGCTAAAGCTCAGGATGACGGGGGACAGCGCGACGCACATGTGTTCCGCGACCCACCCACCCAGGTCCCTCGCTACGCTCGGGATGACACGCGAAAAAAAGGACAGGCAACTCG
>DASVRB010000645.1:0-2081 GCA_036388835.1 Thermoanaerobaculia bacterium
CGTCGCGGGTCCGCGCGAAAAGGTCTCGTTCGAAACGCCAGCCGGCGTGATCGCGGCCGCGCTTGAAGGCGAAGGCGTCACGCTCCAGATGAGTGACCCGCGCGACGTGCGGCTGAGCGTGAAACTCTCAGCGCTCGGACAGGAGATTCTTTGCCACTACGTGGACAGTGGCGTGCCGCATGCCGTCATTCCGGTCGACGACATCAGCAAGGTGGATGTACGCGGCATTGGCTCGGCTGTGCGGCATCATGCGGAGTTCGCCCCACGCGGCGCGAACGTGAACTTCCTCGAGCGGCGCGGCGAGAACGAGATCGCCATCCGCACCTACGAACGCGGCGTCGAGGACGAGACGCTGGCGTGCGGCACGGGCGTAGTCGCAGGCGCTTTGATCTTCGCCGCGACCGAAGGCGCTGCTTCACCCGTGACGGTGCGCGTTAAAGGCGGCGATGATTTACAGGTCGGATTTGAAAGGGACGGTGATCGCTTCACAAACGTCACGCTCACCGGTCCAGCCGAGTTCGTCTTCGAAGGCACCGTTCAGGTTTGATGTCGCCACGACTCGAACGCCGATGCTGTAGGCCGCGTCTCCCGACGCGGCGGGCCGACTGCGGGGCTATGTCCACGGCCCGCCCGGTCGGGAGACCGGGCCTACATCCGTATTCCGTCCCGGTTGATTCGTCGTTTGAGGTTCTTCGTTAGAAATGTTCCACGGCACCTACACAGCTCTGGTCACACCGTTTCGCGACGGTGAACTCGACCTCGCCGCCTACGAGCGACTGATTGAAGCGCAGATCGCCGGCGGCATCACGGGCATCGTCGCTGCCGGAACGACGGGCGAAACGCCAACGCTCACCCATGACGAGCGCGACCAGATTGTGCGGCTGGCGGTGGAGATCGCACGCGGCCGATGCCAGGTGCTTGCCGGCACCGGTTCGAACTCCACGCGCGCGGCGATCGACTACACGAGGGAGGCCGAGAAGGCGGGTGTCGATGGCCTGCTCATCGTTGCGCCGTATTACAACAAGCCGAGTCAGGAAGGGCTCTTCCGCCATTTCTCAGCGATCGCGCGCGAGACGCGGCTGCCGATCATGCTCTACAACATTCCGGGCAGAACCGGCATCGACATCGCGGCCGGGACCGTCGAACGGCTCGCCGCGGAATGCAGCAACATCGTCTCGATCAAGGAAGCGAGTGGGAGCGTCGATCGAGTCGCGGAATTGCGCGCGCGCATGCCGGATGCGTTCACGATTTTGAGCGGCGATGATGGTCTGACGCTGCCGTTCATGTCGGTGGGCGCAGTCGGCGTAGTAAGCGTCGCGTCGAACCTTCTGCCAAGCGAAGTGTGCGCGCTCGTGCGTGCATTCGAGAATGGCGATGTGCAGGCCGCCGGGCGCATGCACCGGCGTCTCCAGGGGCTGTTCAAGGATTTGTTCATCGAGCCCAACCCCGTGCCGGTGAAAACCGCGCTCGCCTGGCGCGGGATGATGTCGCGGGAGGTGCGGCTGCCGTTGTGCGAGATGACGCCCGCGAACGAAGCTCGCCTGCGCGAGACGTTGGCCGCTTTCGAAGCCGCGGCATGACGCCGCTCCGCATTGCGCTTGTCGGTGCCGCCGGCCGCATGGGGCAGGCGATAACTCGCGCGGCGGAAGCGCAGGACGATCTCGCGATTGCCGCGCGGATCGATGTTGGCCAACGGCTGGAGGATTCGATTTCCGCAGGCGATGTGGTCATCGACTTCAGCCATCCGGATGTGACGGAACGGAACTGCGCGGTTTGCATGGAGAACGGCACGCCGATCGTCATCGGCACAACGGGGCATTCTGCAGAGCAGACACGCGCGATTCGGCTCACATCCACTGCGATCCCGGTGGTGTTCGCGGCAAACTTCAGTGTCGGCGTGAACGCGCTCTTCTGGCTGACGCGCAAAGCGAGCGATCTGCTGGGCGACGCATTCGATGTTGAGATCGTCGAGACGCATCACCGCTTGAAGAAAGATGCGCCAAGCGGGACAGCGAAACGCCTGGCCGAGATCCTCGCGGAGGCGCGCGGGCTGAACTTTGGCGAGCACGTCGCGCATGGCC
>DASVRB010000646.1:0-4288 GCA_036388835.1 Thermoanaerobaculia bacterium
CGACGTCGTCGGCATCAACGAAGCGCATCGCCGCACCTGGCAGGCGCGCTTCGGCGATCACGTCGAGGCGCTGCGGCTGCTGACCGGGATGAACATCGTCTTCGGCCGCAGCTACACCTTCATGCGCGGCAATTTCGGCAACGCCGTGCTCACGCGCGGCGAGATCGTGTCGAGCGACGTACGCGACCTGCCCGGCACCGGCGAACCACGTTCACTCCTCGAGACCATCGTGCGCGTCAACGGCGGCACGATCGCCTTCTACGTCACGCACACCTCCGCCTGGGGAGCGCTCGGCGAGTCCGCACGTGCGGATCAGTTGAAGTGCATCCAGGCGCACGTCCGCTCCAGCCGCTATCCGTACATCCTGACCGGCGACCTCAACACGTCGCCCGAAAGCGACGAAATGAAGAGCTTTCTCGACGCGCAGACGTTGCAGTTCGCCGGCGATCCGCGCGCCGCCACACACCGCATCACCGAGCAGCGCCTCGACTACATCCTCACGGACGCCGGCTGGACGATCCGCAACGCGCGCGTGCTCGACGACGGCCCGTCCGATCACCGGGCCGTGATCGCGGAGCTGACGCACTGATGAGACATCGCGACGACGATCACTTCTCGATCTGGAAAACCGGCGGCACGACGTACGTGCGCATGCCGCTCATCGCGTTCATCGGCGGCCTCTTCGTGCTCATCGTGCTGGCCGTGCTGATGTGGTCCGTCAAACGCGAGCCCGACACACGCCTGCACGTCGACGATCCCGGCGAGCTGACGGCGCTGCTACCGGCGATCGTCGGCCTCACGCAGTCGACGCTCGAAGCGGGCAACAAAGTGGAGGTACTGCAGAACGGCGACGGCTTCTTCCCCCCGCTCTTCCGCGACATCGACGCCGCGCGCCGCAGCGTGCATCTGGAGATGTTCATCTGGGAAGACGGCAAGCTCGCCCGGCAACTCGCGGCGCTGCTGGCGAAGAAAGCGCGGCAGGGCGTCATCGTGCGCGTGCTCGTCGACGGCTCCGGCGGGCGCGGGCTCAAAGGCGAAGTGAACGACATGCTGCTCGCGGCCGGCGCGAAGGTCGCGCACTTCCACCCCTTCCGCATCTCGAACCTCGGCCGGATGAACAACCGCGATCACCGCAAGCTCGTGATCATCGACGGAGCCATCGGCTATATCGGCGGCCACGGCATCGGCGACACATGGACCGGCAACGGACAGGACCTGAAGCACTACCGCGACACCGGGCTGCGCATCGCCGGGCCGCTCGTGCACCGCATGCAGGGTGCATTCGCGGAGAACTGGATCGAAGAGACCGGCGAGATTCCGGCCGACGATCGCTACTTTCCGCGCATCGCACCGGCCGGTACGACGCCGGCGCACATCGCGTACACCTCGCCGGACGGCAGCATCTCGTCGGTGCAGATCCTCTACTACCTCGCCATCAAAGCGGCGCGGCGCGAGATCATCATCCAGAACCCGTATCTGCTGCCGGATCGCCAGGCCATCCGCGCGCTCGAAGACGCGGTGCAACGCGGCGTCGACGTGAAGATCATGGTGCCGTCCGACGACGCCACCGACAACGCCATCGTCCAGCATGCGAGCCACCATCACTTCGGCACGCTGCTCAAACGCGGCGTGAAGATCTGGGAGTACGACCGCACGCTGCTGCATCAGAAAGTCATCATCGTCGACGGCGTCTGGTCGTGCGTCGGCTCGACGAACTTCGACGACCGCTCGTTCCAATTGAACGACGAGGTGAGCATCGGCGTCCTCGATCGCGACATCGCGGCACAGTTGCGCGGCGCGTTCGCGGCCGATCTCCGCCACGCCCGGCGCGTCAATCTCGAGGCGTGGAAGGACCGCTCGCTCTGGCACAAACTGCAGGACGGGGTGGCATACTTGGGCCGGTCGCAACTCTAGTGGCAACTGTTCCCGTCGAAGGCCGCTGGTCGCTTCGCCTCCTCTCGGAAGACGACTTCAAAGACGCGCTCGAGTTTCTGCAGCGCGATCCGCTGATCAACGTCTATCTCATCGCGCGGCTGACCGAGGAGCGGACGCTCGCTGCAAGTCAGATCGCGGTCGTGCGATACAACGGCGCGATCGTGCTGGTCGCGTCGCTGGCCACGAACATCGTCCTGGCGGGAGATCCGTCCATCGGGAACGACATCACCGACTCCGCCGTCGCGCTGATCGCCGACCGCATCCTCACGCGCATGCTCCCGGTGCGCGCGATCATCTCGCCCGCGCATCTGGTCGAGGCGCTTTGGGGCGAGCTGCGCAACCGGCTCGATCCGCCGACGGTGGTGCGGCTCAACCAGCCGATTTACGCGCTGCGCAAAACACTCACGTATCCCGACCTCACCCTGTCGCGCTACTCCACGCCGCGCGACCTCGAGCAGCTCGTCCCCGCGTGTGCGGCCATGCATCTCGAAGAGGTCGGGATCGATCCGCTCGAGCGCGATGCGGTCGGATATCGCGAGCGCATCCGCGAACTGGTGGAGAAGAAGCGCTCCGTCATCCGCGTCGGCGACGGCGTCATCGCCGCGAAATGCGAGTACTCGGCGATGACCGCGGACGCCGTTCAGCTCATGGGTGTCTGGACGCATCCGCGCTTCCGGCGGCGCGGCCTCGCGCGCGAACTGCTGACCGAGGTGTGCGGACACCTGTCGCGAAAAGGGAAGACCGTGACGTTGTTCGTGAACGACTTCAACGCGCCCGCAATCGCCCTTTACGAGTCCCTCGGATTTCAGCGGATCGGCCTGAATCGCGCGTTGATCTGGTGAGCCTCTTGCACAAATCTCAGGCAACCCGCAATCCCGGAATTGGTGTTGCGGTGATTGACGCGCAAAGGCGCGCCGGGCCCGGCTTCACGGCGTGTCGGAGGTAAGTAGGAATGCCTGAGACTGGTGTAGTGAAGTGGTTCAACAACGACAAAGGCTACGGCTTCATCAAACGCAACACGGGTGAGGACGTGTTCGTCCATCACTCCTCGATTCAGGCGTCGGGCTACCGCACGTTGAACGAGGGAGAGCGGGTGGAGTTCGAGGTCAAGCAGGGGCCGAAAGGGCTGCAGGCCGAGAGCGTCCGCCGGATGGAGGGAGGCCACGGCCACCCGGAAGAGGAAGCGGTTTAGCGAACGCCGGGGCGGGCGGATCGCCCGCCCTGATCCTCACTCCTCGCTCGGTTCCGTCCCGGCGACGAACAGCGCGCCGAGCGCTCCTCCGAACGCCACTGCCGGAAGCGCGGCACCATGACCGTCGAGCGCGAGGAGCAGTGCGGCAACACCGCCTGCAGTGAGAAAAAGCGTGCGAAGCGCGAGATCGCGGGGATCGTGTTTCATAGGATTGTGGGGCGGCTTTGGACGAAACCGCGCCGCGAATTCTAGCAAACCGCAATCGGCGCAACCCCTTCCCCGCTCGCTCGCCGCGTCACAATTCTGCGACGGAGACGCGACTCGCCAGCCACCGCGCAATCACTTCCCAGCACTCCTCTGAACGCGTGTAGAGCAGTGCATGCGGCCCTTCGATGTCGGCCACCGTCGCATCGCGCCGCTGCTTCACGACCTCCCCTCGCGCGTTCGCGAGCACCAGCCGGTCGCGCCTTCCGCGCAGGTCGAGCAGCGGCACGTTCGTTCGCGCGAGCGTCATTCGTTCGTCCACGGAAAGCGCGATGCGCATGCGCGACGCGAGCACGCGCGGGTGCACCGCCCCAATCGCATCGCGCAGCTCGCGCATCCGTTCGGGCGTGGTGTACGGCGAGAGCATCATCAATGAGAGCACCCAGTCCGGCAGCTGCAGACGCGCCATCGTCGCGAGCGGCAGGAGTCGCAACGCACGTGGCAACGGCGGGGTCACAAACGAGCCGACCAGCACGAGCGCCGCGAGCGAACGCCGCGCGGCGATGCGTACGGCAATCGGGCCGGAGAACGACTCCGCGATCAGCACCGCGCCGTTCTCGATCTGTGCGTGTTCAACGTACTCGTCGAGTGTGAGCTCGCGATTCGTTGGATAGGCAATGACGCGCGCGTTGCACTGCGACGCGAACGGCACGAGCAAACGGCCGGTGCCGTCGAGGCCGGGGAGGACGACGATGTTCATCGTGCGGGATATGTGCTGATCAGCGGCCAGTATCCCTCGTCATCCTGAGCGTCAGCGAAGGATCTCGGCGGCGACGGCCGCACCGACAGGCGACGTGTGCGCGTCCTCCCCACGTGTCATCGCGAGCGTAGCGAGGGACTGGGCGGGAGGGGCGCGATGCACATGCCTCGCGCGCAGCCACACGCGACGGTAACCAT
>DASVRB010000647.1:0-2739 GCA_036388835.1 Thermoanaerobaculia bacterium
CCCCCGGCGAGGTCCTCGACATCACTTCGCTCACCGACAAAGCGGAGATCAAGTTCCCGTCGGGCGTCTACTCGATGACAGCCATCCTGCGCGAGGACAACACCTGGTCGGTCATGCCGACGTCCGCGGCGAACAAGCGCATCATCGAGCGCCGCGCACAGCGCGAGGCGCAGCGCATCCTCGGCGGTACGTCGTCCAATCGGCTCGACTGAGCAGCACGCAACGCAACCGGGGAGGGCGGGCCATTGTGCCCGCCCTCCCATCGGATCGCGGCGCCGTCTCGCATAGAGCGCGGCGCATCGGCGGAGGGCGCCATGACGAATCGTGATGAACCATTCACGCTGCTGTTCCACAACGATTCGACACGGCACGGCTCCGTCTGCGTTTTCCAGACCGACCCGAACGTCGGCGCCGAAGCCCAGACGGTTGCGTGGCTCGTCAAGCCGGCTACTCCGTCTACGAGCGTGTTTCTTCAATGGCGGCCACAATACTGTTTCGTCTGGGCCGAGACAGGGGAGTTGTCGCCCGGCGTGACTGTACGCGCCAGTCAGGCGTGGCCCGCCACGGACCACAGTGCAATTCGTTTTACGCGCATTCGCGGCTCCTACACCTTCACAAAAGAGACAGGCGAGGGGAGCGGCGGCACGCTGAGCATTGCCACAGACGCCGAAATCGTGGCCGATCAGGCGGTCATCGGAATCGGCATGGCTGAACTGCCGACCTTCGTCGTACCGGCGAAACCGGAGCAGAGCGTCACCTTCACGCCGCAACCGTCGTATGCGATTGCGTTCGGCGACATCGTGCCCGGCGAATTCCTGTCGCAGGCAACGCTCGAAAACGCCGTTGCGTTGCCGTTCTCGCGCGCCGCGACTTCTGTACTGGCGGTGCTCACAGAAGACGAGAAGTGGATCGTCACCGCGCGCTGACCGCCAGTCCCTCAATACCACCATCAAATCGCCGTAATGACCGCGCCGCAATGCGGCGCGTCTGGAGGATTCATGTCCGTAACGCCGTTTGGCAAATACAAAAACGTCAAGGTGGTCGAGCTCGACGAACCGACGCACGTGCTCCTGCAGGACGGGAGCGCCGATTATCGCGAGCCCGACGCGCTCACCATCGAGAAGTTCGCGAACACGCTTCCCGATCGCAGCCGCGGTTACACGATCACCGGCACGCGCGTCGAGGACGACCTTCCGGTCCAGTGGGAAACGGCCGTGTGCGAGACCACCGGCGCGATCAGCACCTTCAAGGCAGCCGACTTCATTCCCACACTGCGCAAATGCGCCACACCCGAGATCGATGCGCGGCATCAGCAGAACCCGACGTATCAGGCGCGCCAGATCCAGCTCAATGCGTATGCATCGCGGGTCGCCCGCGACGCGAGCCGTTACCGCACCGACGGGCCGTACAAGATCCCGGTGGTCGTACACGTCGTCTACAACACCGACGCACAGAAAATCAGCGTCGAGCAGGTGCAGTCGCAGATCGACGCTCTCAATAAAGACTATCGCGCGACCAACACGAACAAAGGAACGGTCCCGCCGGTCTGGAACGGCCTGGTGACCGACGCAAACGTCGAGTTTGCGCTGGCGACGAAAACCCCCGCCGGCGCTGCCTCCAACGGTGTCACGTACACGCAGACGAACGTGCTCGCATTCGGCAGCGACGATGCGGTGAAGAGCACCGCGACCGGCGGCGCAGATCCGTGGTCGACGCAGCAATACCTCAATATCTGGGTCTGCAATCTGGCTGGCGGCCTTCTCGGATACGCGCAATTCCCCGGCGGTCCCGAAGCGACGGACGGCGTGGTCATTCGCTCTACCGCGTTCGGCACCATCGGCACCGCTACCGCGCCGTTCAATCTCGGCCGCACCGCGACACACGAGATCGGCCACTACTTCAATCTCCGCCACATCTGGGGCGACGTCCTCGGCTGCGCCGGTACCGATTACGTCGACGACACTCCGCAGGCCGAGGCGCCGAATTACGGGACGCCCGCTTTTCCGCACGTCACTTGCAACAACGGCCCGAATGGCGACATGTTCATGAACTACATGGATTACGTGAACGACAGCGCCATGGCCATGTTCACGCCCGGCCAGGTGGCGCGCATGACCGCCACGCTCACCGGGCCGCGGGCCAGCCTCACCGCCAATACCGCCGTCGGCTCCCGTTCCTTCGCGATGCTGGTCGACACCATGGCCGCTGAAGGCGTGTCGGTCTGGGAGGGATGGGCCCAATGAGCGGTTTCACACGCGAGCAGCTGCACGGCACGTGGCATCACGCGCACGAGCAGGACAGTCCCGGCCTGCGCGTTTACGTGCGCGACCACACCGCGCTCCCTCTGTCGCGCGGCCGCCATTCATTCGCGCTGATGGCGGATCACTCCGCCGCCGACGTACAGCCCGGCGCCAATGACGCCGACGAAATTCACGAGGGCGCGTGGGAGCTCGAAGAAGACGGCTGCACGCTTATCGTCGCCGGTCGCACGACCATGAAATTCCGCATCGAGTCCCTCACCCCTGTGCGGATGGTCGTGAAGCTCCTGACGTAATCTGCAAGAAAACACGTGGGGGACAGGCATGATTGCCTGTCCTCCACCTCGGATTTGTGGAGGAGAGGCAATCATGCCTGTCCCCTCGTAATGCTGGTCGTGTTTTTTATGTCATCCCTCGCTACGCTCGGGATGACAGTGGCTTGGTTGGCGCGCAATTCGGCGGTTCTGTGGAGCGGCGGCCA
>DASVRB010000648.1:0-1967 GCA_036388835.1 Thermoanaerobaculia bacterium
CATTTCTCTCGGCGGGTCGAGTACGAGCACGATCACGAGTATGAGCACGAGTGCTACCGGCGTGCGCCGATCTCGCGCTGGAGCCACTTGCGCGCGGTGACCCACTCGCGTTTCACGGTCGCTTCCGAAAGGCCCATCAGCTCCGCTGTTTCGGGAATGGTCAGCCCGCCGAAGAAGCGCAGCTCGACCACGCGTGCCTGCCGCGGATCGAGCGCTTCCAGTTCGCGCAGCGCCTGGTCCACGGCTGCGATGCTGATCGCGCGGCTATCGCAAAACTCGAGCGCGGAATCGAGTTGGAGCTTGGTCGTGTCGCCGCCGCGCTTCTCCGCTTTGCGCGCGCTGGCATGGTCGGAAAGAATGCGCCGCATCATGCGCGCGGCGATGGAGAGGAACTGCAGGCGATTGCTCCAGTCGACGGTGCGCTGGCCATGGAGACGGAGGTAGGATTCGTGGACCAACGCGGTCGGTTGCAAGGTGTGATCGGGCCGCTCGCGGCGGAGGTAGCCGGCGGCCAGGCCGCGCAGCTCGTCGTAGAGCGCGGGCAATGCGGCGTTCATCGTGCCGAGCGTCGGCGCGGAGGGGAGGAGCTCGGCCAGCAGGTCCGGTAATGAGCTGCTCTCGCCCGGAAGACTGGGAGCTGCCGAAGAGTGCGCCGGATTCATGCGGTGCGAATTATAGAAACTTTAGTGAGCTGATACACCTGCTTTTTCCGCGAGAAGTGGGCAGAGGGAGAATTCCGCCCGTTTAACACGGAGCGGCGGCCTCCTCCCACGTCCGAAAACGCTCACTATGAAGACTGTCCTCGTCCGCCCAATCGCGTTCCTCACCGGCCTCGCTGGCCTGCTTGCGTTCGGAGCAGCAACGCCAGCCGCGCAAGCCCAAAGCGACATCAGCATCCAGGTGCAAAGCCCCACCGGCACCGTGTTCATCGGCGACACCGTCCAGTACCACGTCACGGTGACGAACTTCGGGCCGGGCACGGTGACCAACCTGAACGGCGCCTTCGGTCCCGATAACAGCGACAGCGCGCCGAGCGCCTCGACGGACAAATACACATCCTTCGTCTCCTCCGATCCGGCGCCGTTCTTCACCGACCAGACGAACTTCCGCTACGTTCGCGTGCGCGACGAGAATGGGGCGGTCGTGACGCAGTTGCCGGCGGGCAAATCCGGCACGTTCGATGTCTACTTCAAGGCGACTGCCGCAGGCACTGCGCGCCGGCTTTTCAACGCGAGCTCGCCGGACGACCAATCGACGCTCCAGAACAACTCGACGGTCGTCGAGACGGTGATCGTCGCGCCACCGGGCCCGAGCTACGAGCCGTACACCTTCATCACGGTGACGAACGGCGGAACCGGCTCGCTTCAATTCGGCCAGCCGAAAGGCGTCGCTGCCGGTGCGAACGACGCATCGTATGTGGCCGATTCGAATCGTCACCGCATTCGCAAGATCTTCGGGAGCACGCCCACGACGCTCGCGGGGTCAACGGACGTCGCGGGCAGCAACGACGGCACGGGCCAGCAGGCGCGGTTCAATGGCCCGCGCGGCGTCGCCCTCGATGCGAGCGAGAACGTCTTCGTGGCGGACACCGGCAACCACACCATCCGCAGGATCGGCTTCAATGCCGCGGTGACCACGTTCGCCGGAACGGCCGGATCGAGCGGCGCAACGGACGGAACCGGAAGCGCAGCGCGTTTCAGTAGTCCGCAAGGGCTGACGGTCGCGAGCGGCGGCGTCATCTACGTGGCCGATACCGGCAATCATCTCATCCGCAAAATCACGAGCGCTGGAGCCGTTACCACGATCGCGGGCGGCGCGGGCGCGGCCGGTAGCAACGACGGGCTTGGCCTCGCCTCGCGTTTCAACGGGCCGGTCGGCATCGCGGTTGATCTGAGTGGCAACGTCTTCGTCGCCGACACCTCGAACCACACCATCCGCAAAATCACGCCCACGGGAGAGGTCACGAC
>DASVRB010000649.1:0-2155 GCA_036388835.1 Thermoanaerobaculia bacterium
ATTCCGGATGGCTGGCCGGAGTTGGCGGAGGAGCTGGACGAAATTTGGGCGCCTACGCCGTTCGTCGCCGACGCGCTGCGGACGAAAATGCGCGCGCCCGTTTACGAAATGTTGCCGGCGGTCGGTCTCGGCGAGATCGAGGAGGTGGACCGAAGCAAAGCGGGCGTCGCCGAGGGCGAGTTCGTGTTCCTGTTCATGTTCGACATGGCGAGTGACTTCGAGCGAAAGAATCCGCTCGCGGTAGTCCGTGCATTTCGGCAGGCCTTTGGCTCGGACGACGCCGCGCGCCTGGTGCTGAAAGCGAGCCGCACGGATTTCGATCCCGATAATTTCGACCAGCTGCGCGCCGCCGCGGCCGACGCCAAGATCACGATCATCGACGAGTTCGTGTCCCGGGCGCGTGCTTACGGCTACATCGCGATGTGCGATTGCGCGGTCTCGCTGCATCGTTCCGAAGGCTTCGGCCTGCTCATGGCGGAGGCGATGTTGATGGGCAAACCGGTCATCGCGACGAACTACTCCGGAAACACGGCCTTCATGAATGCCGGGAACAGTCACCTCGTCGACTACGAGCTGGTCACGATCGAGGAGACGCGGGCGCTCTACCGTGCGGGTTATCGGTGGGCCGAGCCGTCGGTTGAACACGCGGCAAAGTTGATGCGGCAGGTGTTCGACAAACGCGAGGAAGCGCAGGCGCTCGGCGCGCGCGCTAAAGCGGAGCTGACACCGTTACTCGCGCCCGAAGCGGCCGGCCAGCGGATGAAGGCGCGGCTGGTCGAGCTGTTCGCGAACAAGTCGCGCGATTAACTGCCCGGCTTCAGCGCGGGCGTGCCCGCGAGATCGGGCGGAAGCTTGTCGGGCTCGAACGTCTCCACGTTCATCTCCACCAGACTGACAAACGGACAGCCGAAATCGGGTCGATTGCCCCCGCTGCGGTCGACAATTACCCCCACCGCGGCGACGACGCCTCCGCGCGAGCGCACGATGTCGATCGTCTCCTGCACGCGCCCGCCGCGCGTGACCACGTCTTCCGCCACGACCAAACGCTCGTTAGGCGCGATCTCGAAGCCGCGGCGTAAGACGAGGCCGCTCGCGCTCTTCTCGGCGAAGATGTGCCGTTTGCCCAACGCGCGGCCGACTTCCTGGCCGACGACGATGCCTCCCAGAGCAGGGGAGATAACCGCATCGCACTCGACCTTGCGCAGCTTCTCCGCCAACCGGCCACAAACATCAGCCGCGATGTCCGTGTATTGCAGGAGCAACGCACATTGAAAGAACTGCCGGCTGTGCAAGCCCGAACGCAGCACGAAGTGGCCGTCGAGCAGCGCGCCGGTCTTGCGAAAAAGCGACAGGAGGTCTTCCGACATCAGGGCGAACGAAACAGGATTAAGACGATTAATAGGATTGGGACCAATCCTTCGCCCGCAATCCTGTTAATCCTCTCAATCCCGTCAATCCTGTCTAGTTCGTCCGGCTTGGTTATTCGCCCACGTCGACAGACAGCTGCCCGCCCGCCGGCTTTTGATCGGACACAGCGATGCATTCAATTTCCACGCGGGCGCCTTTGGGCAACCCAGAGACCTGCACCGTCGAGCGGGCCGGCGGCTGCGCGTTGAAGTAGCTGGCGTAGATTTCGTTCACGGCCTGGAAGTCGTTCATGTCCATCAGGAAGATCGTCGTCTTGACGATGTGACCGAAGGTCAGGTTGTCCGCCTTGAGCACTGCGGTCAGATTGTCCAGGACGCGGCGCGTTTGTTCGGCGATGTCCTGCGAAACGATCTGGCCGGTCTTCGGGTCGAGGGGGATTTGGCCCGCGGTGAAGACGAATTGGCCGACGCGCACAGCCTGCGAATACGGCCCGACGGCGGCCGGTGCTTCGGTGGTGGAGATGATTTGCTTCATCGCGCGAGCTTAGAGCGAAAACCGCGGCAGACAAACTGACGCTGCCGGAACCTGGCCGCTGTGCCGGTAAGTCGCACGCGACGGGCAGTCCTCGCCTCGTCCACCCCGGGAGAGCGGTGGCGAGAGCGCACATTGCGACCGGCCCGAAACTCGCTGATATTCACCGCTTCATGGTTGGCTGGGTTCTCAAAAAAGTCGTCGGTTCGAAAAATCATCGCGAGATCAAGCGCATGCTGCCGCTGGTCCGTCGCAT
>DASVRB010000650.1:0-17227 GCA_036388835.1 Thermoanaerobaculia bacterium
CGGGCTGAAGCCCGCCGCTCCACCAGAACGGTGCGTGAAGAACGTGCTCGTGGAACGCGCGTCGGCCCGCGACCGCCGCGCCAGTCCCGTCATCCTGAGCGTTAGCGAAGGATCTCAAAATGCGACGGCCGTCGCGGCTGAGATCCTTCGCTAACGCTCAGGATGACGGGAGGGCTACTCCACGTCCCAGATCTCCCGCGCGTACTCCGCGACCGTCCGATCGGCCGAGAAGAAGCCGCTGCGGGCGGTGTTGAGGATGGACATGCGCGCCCATTCGTCGCGATTGAGCCAGGCGCGGGCGGCGCGTTCCTGCGTCGAGACGTACGACGCGAAATCGGCGCAGTGAAAGTAGCGGTCGTTGTGCAGGAGGATGTCGACGATCGGCTGGAAGATGCCGCCGCTCATCGAGCCGATGCGGTCGATGACTTTGGCGAGGTCCTGATTGCCGCGCACGACCGCGCCGGGATCGTACGACTGGCGCATCGACGCGATCTCCTCGGTGGTGTGGCCGAAGATGAAGATGTTGTCGGCGCCGACCTGTTCGCGGATCTCGATGTTCGCGCCGTCGAGCGTGCCGATCGTCACGGCGCCGTTCAGCACCGCCTTCATGTTTCCCGTCCCCGAGGCCTCGGTGCCGGCGGTCGAGATCTGCTCCGAAAGCTCGGTGGCGGGGAAGAGCACCTCGGCCGCCGAAACGCCGTAATTCGGCACGAAGACCACGTTCAGCCGCTGCGCGACGTACGGATTCGCGCTGACCATCTTCGCGGTGTCGTGAATCAGTTTGATGATCAGTTTCGCGACGTGATAGCTCGGCGCCGCCTTGCCGCCGAAGATCACGGTGCGCGGCGCGCAGTCGTGGCCGTCGCGCAGACGGTGATAGAGCGCGATCACGTGCAGCACGTTCAGCAGTTGCCGTTTGTACTCGTGCATCCGCTTGATCTGCACGTCGAACAGCGAGTCGACCTCGACGTCCGCACGATGGCGGCGCAGCCACTTCTCCAGCGCGAGCTTGCGCGTCCGCTTCACTTTCAACCAGCGCTTGCGGAACTCGGCGTCTTCCGCGCACGGCTCGAGCTCGCGCAGGCGATCGAGGTCCGCCGGCCACTGGTCGCCGATGGCCTCGGTGATCAGCGCCGACAACTCCGGATTCGACTGCAGCAGCCACCGCCGCGGCGTGATGCCGTTCGTCTTGTTGTTGAACTTGCGCGGATACAGACGATGGAACTCGGGAAAGATGCGCGTCTTCAGCAGCTCGGTATGCAGCGCCGCGACGCCGTTCACTGAATGCGAGCCGACGATGGCGAGATTGGCCATGCGCACGCTCTGCGAACCCTCGTCGATGATGGCCATCCGCCGGATTGCATCCGCGTCCGCGGCGTCGGCAACAGCGAGCCGGAAACGGCGATCGATCTCTTCGATGATCTGCAGGTGCCGCGGCAGCAGACGCCCGAGCAGCTCCTTCGACCACGCCTCGAGCGCTTCCGGCAGCACCGTGTGATTCGTGTACGCGAACACGCGCTCGCACATCCACCAGGCGTCTTCCCACGACAGCGCTTCTTCGTCGACCAGCACACGCATCAGCTCCGGAATCGCAATCGCAGGATGCGTGTCGTTGAGCTGAATGGCCACCTTTTCCGGCAGCAGGCGCCAGTCACCTTTGTGATGTTTGTTGAAGCGCCGCAGGATGTCCTGAATGGTCGCGGAGGTGAAAAAGTACTGCTGCTTGAGGCGCAGCTCGCGGCCGGCGTACTGATCGTCCGGCGGATACAGCACCTTGGAGATGTTCTCGCTGCTGGTCTTGTCCTCGACCGCCTCGACGTACGCGCCGGCGTTGAATTTCTCGAGATCGAAATCCTGTGTCGCTTTCGCGGCCCACAAGCGCAGCGAATTCACGATGTCGTTTTTGTAGCCCGGCACCGGCACGTCGTACGCCATCGCATAGAGCTCGTGCGCGTCGACCCAGCGCATGCGCGAGCGGCCGCGCTCGTCGGTGTACGACTCGACGCGCCCGTAAAAGCGAATCGGAAAGAGGACCTCGGGATGCGCGACTTCCCACGGATTGCCGTGACGCAGCCAACTGTCCGGCGCCTCGGTCTGATTGCCGTCCTGAATCTGCTGGCGAAAGATGCCGTACTCGTAACGGATGCCGTATCCGTAGAACGGCAGTCCGAGCGTCGAGGCGGAATCGAGGAAGCACGCGGCCAGACGACCAAGACCGCCGTTGCCGAGGCCTGCGTCCGGCTCGATCTCGCTGAGCTCCTCGAGATCCTGACCGATGCGCTTCATCGCCTCGGCGTACTGCGGCTCCGCGCCGAGATTGATGATGTTGTTCGAGAGCATGCGCCCGAGGAGAAACTCGAGCGAGAGGTAGTAAACGCGCTTTTTGTCTTCGCGGTAATAGCGGTCCTGCGTCGTGAACCAGCGGTCCATCAGACGGTCGCGCGCCGCGTATGCGAGCGCCTGAAACAGGTTTTCGTCGCAGGCCGTGAATTCGTCGCGCGCGATCGAATACATCATCCGGTGCGCGAACGCGTCAACGATCGAGTCGGTGTCGAGACCACCCGGCTTCGGCTTCGGGATCATGCGGAGAGCGCCTCGTACACCAGCAGCTTGTGGCCGCCGGTGTCGAACTGCTCGTCGGACAGCGTCTCGCCGATCTTCTCGGCGACGCGAATCGAGGCGACGTTCAACGGGTCGATGAGACTGATGACGCGCTTCTTTTTCATCACTTGGAACGCATGATCGAGACACGCTTTCGCGGCCTCGGGTGCGTAACCTTTCCCCCAGAAAGCTTTGCCGATCGTCCAGCCGAGCTCGAAATCCGGCCACGTTTCCGGCTGATAGAAGCCGACCCGTCCGGCCAGCCGGTTCGTCTCACGCTCGAACACGCCCCACATTCCGAACCCGCGCAACTGCCAGTGTCCGACGATCATCGCCAGGTGCTTCCACGAATCGAGCCGGTCGAGATGCATGCGCGCGGTGAAGCGCGTGACCTCGTCGTCCATGTGGATCGCGGCGTACTCCTCGTAATCAGACTCCTGCAGCATGCGCAGGTGCAGACGCTCGGTCGTCAGAGTGGGTGCGTTCATTTGGCGACGTGATTCTACGCGGCTCAAAGAACAGCGGGCGCGATTCACGCGCGAACCAGTGGAGCGGAGTCGGTAAACTCGCGCGCCAATGCACGTTCGCATCATCCTGGTCGAGCCGCTCGAGGCGGGAAACGTCGGCGCCGCGGCGCGGGCGATGAAGAACTTCGGCTTCACCGATCTCTGGATCGTCGGCGGCAAAACTGAGCGCACCGACAACGTGTCGGCGTGGTGGGCGGTCGGTGCAATCGACGTCGTGGAGAACGCGACGCGCGTCGATACGCTGGCCGAGGCGCTGGCGGATTGCCATCTCACCGTCGCCACCACCGCGGTACGCGCACGACAGGTGTACGAACAACTCACGCCCGCCGACGTCGCGCGGATCGCGCACGAGGAGCTCGGCGACGAGCATCGTCTCGGCGTCGTATTCGGCCGCGAGAAATCAGGGTTGTCAGGCGAAGAAGTGATGCTCTGCCAGCGCACCGCATCCATTCCGACGTGGCCGGAGTTTCCGACCATGAACCTCGCGCAGTCGGTCGCGATCTTCAGTTACGAGCTCGGGAAAAATGCGCGTCCCGCGCCCGCGGCGCGCGAGCCGGCGCCGCATCACCTCATCCAGCGCCTCAACGCGCAGACGCGGGCGCTGCTCGAGAAAATCGAGTATTTCGGCGAAAAGAATCCCGACCGCGTCTGTGCCGAGTTGCAGGCGATGACCGGCCGGGCCGTGCTCACGATGCGGGAGGCGTCGCTGCTCCTTGCGCTCGTGCGGCGGCTCGAGAAGACCACACGAACCAGAGAATGAGGGCCGCAAACGCGAGCGCGCCCGCGACCGTGTCGAATGCACCGAGCCACGCGGTGCCGAAGCCTTCCGGCGCGCGGCGCAGATAGACCGCGACGCCGGCGATGACGAGGCCGACCAGCCCTTCGCCGCCGACGAGGCCGGAGCCGAGCAGCACCCCCTGATCGCCGCGCGCCTGCGCATCTTTTCCGCGATCGGTGAACCAGCGCACGATGCCGCCGATGAAGATCGGCACCATCGCCGCGACCGGCAGATAAACGCCGACCGCGAATGCGAGCGCCGGCAGTCGCAGCGCCGCGGCGACGAGCGTGAGCGCCGCACCGATGCCGACCAGCGTCCACGGCAATGTCTGATCGAGCACCCCTTCGATCACGAGCTTCATCAACGTGGCCTGCGGCGCCGCAATCTCTTTCGAGCCGAAGCCGTACGCCTCCCCGAGCATCAGCACCGCGAGACAGACGAACGTCGCGGAGGTCAGCACGCCGAGGAGCTGCCCGATTTGTTGATAACGCGGCGTCGCGCCGAGGAGATAGCCGGTCTTCAGATCCTGCGACGTGTCGCCGGCGATCGACGCGGAGATCGCGACCACCGTGCCGACCGCGAGCGCGCCCGCCTTGCCGGCCATGTCGGTCCAGCCCATCGCCAGAAACACCGCCGCGGTGCCGAGCAGCGCCGCGATGGTCATGCCGCTGGTCGGATTCGACGTCACGCCGACCAGACCGACGATGCGCGATGCGACGGTGGCGAAAAAGAACGCGAAGAACGCGACGAGAATCGCCGCGACGAGGCGGTGCGTGAACTCGGGCAACGTGCCGAATGCCTGCGGCACCGTCGCCAGCAACGCGACGACGCAGATCGATCCGATGATCGTGGTCGAGAACTGCAGGTCGTGCGACGTGCGCGCGACGACCGCGTGCTCGCTGGCGCGTTTGCGCATCTGCGCGGTGCCGACGCGGAAGCTCTCGACCATCGTCGGCATGCTGCGAATGAGCGTGATGATGCCAGCCGTCGCCACCGCGCCCGCGCCGATGTAGCGCACATAGCGGTTCCACAACAGCCCGGGGCTCATTTGATCGATGGTGAGCTTCAGTTCCGGAAAGAACGGCGTGGCCGTGCCCGCGCCCCAATACGCGATGATCGGGATGATCACGAGCGACGAAAGCAGACCGCCGCTGACCATCACCGCGCCGACACGCGGCCCGAGGATGTAGCCGACGCCGAACAGCGCGGCGGAGACCTCGGTCGCGAGCTCGCCTTTGCGCAGAAAGGGCACGCGCGTACTGATCTCGTCGGGGATGACACGGAATCCGCCGACCAGCGCTTTGAACGCGGCGCCGGCGGCGAGTCCTTCGAACACACCACGCGCCCTGCCGCCGCCCTGACTCGCGATCAGCACCTCGGCGCACGCGGTGCCTTCCGGATACGGCAGGGTGGCGTGCTCTTTTTCGATGAGGTACTTGCGCAGCGGGATCATGAACAGCGTGCCGAGCACGCCTCCCGCGAGCGCGAGCAACGTCATCTGCAACAGCGACGGCTTCAGCCCCCACAGAAAAAGCGCCGGCAACGTGAAGATCACACCGCTCGCGACCGAGCTCGAAGCGGAGCCGATCGTCTGCGACATGTTCGCCTCGAGGATGTTGCCGCGCACGAGCTTGTAGACCGCGACCGTCATCACCGCGATCGGAATCGACGTCGAGATCGTCAGGCCCGCTTTGAGCCCGAGATACGCGTTCGCCGCGCCAAAAACGATGCCGAGCAGAATGCCCGGAACGAGACCGCGCCACGTGAACTCCGGCATCCGCTCCTCGGACGCGACGTAAGGCTTGTGCATGAAGGAATGCTAGCCGTTTTGGAGTGCAGCAACGGTAGTTGCCGCTGTGGTACGCGCGGCGTCAGCCGCGCTTTGGAGTGCGGCAACGCCAGTTGCCGCTTTCACTCCGTACACCGAATCCCGCCCGCATCGCACGGACGAGTCAAAGCGGCGACTGGCGTCGCCGCACTCCATAGCGGTGGCTTTGCCACCGCACTCCTACGCGCGCAGCGTTTTGGAGTGCGGCAACGCTAGTTGCCGCTTTCACTCCGTACACCGAGTCTCGACCGCATCGCTCGGACGAGTGAAAGCGGCGACTGGCGTCGCCGCACTCCACATTAGATCTCTGCGATGGCGACGCAGGTCACGCCGGCGTCATCGATGCTGTCGAAGCGCACGTTGCGGAAACCGGCTTGCGACAACAGTTTCGACGCGCGCTCCTGGCCCCACATTCTTCCGAGCGCTTCGCCGCCCTGGCTCATTGCGACCGGCACGGAGTGCATGGCCGACCAGGCGAAGAGCATCGGCGCGAAGGGATGTTCCGAGGCCGGCAGGAGGTGACTCGATACGGCGATCTCCTGCATCACGAACACGCCGTCGCGACGCAGCGACGCGGCAAGATTGCGCAGCACTTCGTACGGGAAGGCCTGTTCGTGAATGGTGTCGAAGGCGAGCACGAGGTCGTACGTGCGCGGCTGGTCGAGCGTGGCCAGGTCGGCGGCGAAGAACGAGATGTTCTCCAGACCCGTGTCGGCCGCGGCTTGCGATGCGCGTGCAATCGCCTCGCGCGAGAAATCGCAGCCGCGGAACGTCGAGCAGGGAAACATGCGCGCCATCGTCAGCAGCAGCGCGCCGTCGCCGCAGCCGGCGTCGAGCACGTGCGCGCCGAGCTCGAGTTGCATGCGCAGGCCGGGCACGAGCTCGAGCAGCGCGTCGACGTACGACTCGCCGACCAGCGCCCGCTTCTCCGCCGAAACGACTTCGTTCAGCGCGTCGTACGCCTCCGGCATGACGCCACCGCCGCCGCGGAATCCGGCCACGACCAGATCCTCGACCTGCGCCAGCAGCGACACCAGGCGTGCGGCCGGCGCGAGGTTGTTCGCATCCGCGCCGCGCGAGAGCACGGCCGCGTACTCGATCGGCAGAAAGTAGGTCGCGGTCCGCGCGTCGTAATTCACGATGTGTGCGCTCGTCATCGCCGCGAGCCATTCGCGCACGTACCGCTCGGTCAGGCCGGCCCGGCTCGCGATCTGTTCGCTCGTCGCCGGCGGCAGCGCGGCGAGCGTGTCGAACAGGCCGGTGCGATGACCGATGCTGATCATCAGGGCCGTGAATCCATTGTTCAGCGTCCGCGCAATGCGGCCCGCGTAGACACTCGCGCCAACGCTCTGTTCCATCGTCGCCATCACTCCTCCTCGGTGCTGCCGGCACTGTCGTTCGAACGCGGCGCTGAATCCGAGCGAGAATGTGGGGAAAGCGTGCGGATGTCCTCGCACGGCACGCATATGTTCCGTTTTGGAGAGTTTGAGCTCGAGCTCGAGCGCTACGAATTGCGGCGCGACGGTGAAGTCGTCAAGACCGAGCCGCGCGTGCTCGAAGTGCTCGACTACCTGATCGGGCGGCGCGAGCGGGTGGTGCCGAAAGACGAGCTGCTCGACGCGATCTGGCGGGACGTACACGTCTCGGAATCGGCGCTCACCACGACGATTCGCGACGCCCGCCGCGCCCTCGGCGATTCGTCCGGCGAGCCGCGCTGGATCCGCACCATCTACGGCCGCGGCTTCCGTTTCGTAGGCGACGTCGAGACCGCCGCGGCCGAAGAATCACCTGCACCTGCTGCACCGCCGGCGGTGAAAGACACGCGCAAGTCGATCGCCATCCTGCCGTTCGCCGACCTCAGCCCGGAGCGCGATCAACGGCATTTCTGCGATGGCGTGGCCGAGGAGCTGATCAACACGCTGACGCGGATCGAAGAACTGAGGGTCGTCTCGCGCGCCACCGCGTTCGACTACCGCTCCGACGACGACGTGCGCGCGCTCGGTGAGAAGCTCGGCGTCGCACACGTCCTGCGCGGCAGCGTGCGCAAAGCCGATGATCGCCTGCGCATCAGCGTGCATCTCGTCGCGGTCGCCGGCGGCGATCACGTCTGGAGCGAACGGTACGACCGGCAGGTCGGCGACATCTTCGCGCTGCAGGAGGAGATCGCGGAGAACACAGCCCGCGCGCTCCTCGGCGTGCTGTCGGACCGCAATCGTGACGCGATCAAATCGCGCCCGGTGCGCATCGACGCGTACGAGTTCCACCTCAAAGGACGCTCGTACCTCGGACAGAAAACGCGCAAGGCGCTCGACGCCGCCATCGGCATGTTCGAGATCGCGCTCGAGTTCGACCGCGATTACGCTCCCGCATACGCCGGTCTCGCCGAGGCGCTCATGGCGATGTCGGAGCTGGACGGCGACGCGCAGCTCCTCGGGCGCGCCGACGCGGCCAGCCAGCGCGCGCTCGAGCTCGCACCGCAACTCGCCGAATCGCACATCTGCCGCGGCCGCGTGCTCGCCGCGCAGAAGCGATACGGCGACGCAAACGCGGAGCTCAGCATCGCCCTGTCGATCGCCCCCGGATCGGCAGAAGCACGCGCGCAACTCGAGTCGCTCAAAGCACGCGTGGAATCGTAACGGCCGGTTCAATTCGTATGATGCGGCGCATGTCCCGCCTCTTCGAGCCGTACACGCTGCGATCCGTCACCTTCCGCAACCGCATCTTCGTTTCGCCGATGTGCCAGTACTCGAGCGAGAACGGCATGCCGAACGACTGGCACGTCGTGCACCTCGGCAGCCGCGCGGTCGGCGGCGCCGGACTGGTGATGGTCGAGGCGAGCGGCGTCAGTCCGGAAGGACGGATCACCGACTGGGACAGCGGAATCTGGTCGGCCGCGCACGCGGATGCGTTTCGTCCGATCGTCGCGTTCATGCACGCGCAAGGAGCGGTGGCGGCAATTCAGCTCGCACACGCCGGCCGAAAAGCGTCGACCGCGCAACCATGGAACGGCGGGGCGCCGATCGCGGAAGGGCCGCATTCGTGGATTCCGGTTGCGCCGAGCGCCATTCCATTTCGCGACTCCGATCCCGTGCCGCACGCGTTGACACTCGAGGGGATCGACGAAGTCGTCGAGCAGTTCGTGCGCGCGACGCGGTTCGCGTTTCAAGCCGGCTTCAAGGTCGTCGAGATCCACGCCGCGCACGGCTACCTGCTGCACGAATTCCTCTCGCCGCTCTGCAACGCGCGCGACGACGAGTACGGCGGCTCGCTCGAGAACCGCATGCGCCTCACGCTGCGCATCGCGAAAGAGGTGCGCGCCGCGTGGCCCGACGAGCTGCCGCTGTTCGTGCGCATTTCCGCGACTGATTGGGCCGAGGGCGGCTGGGATCTCGAACAATCGATCGAGCTCTCGAAGCAACTGCGCGAGCTCGGTGTCGATCTCGTCGATTGCTCGAGCGGCGGCGCCGTGCCGTACGCGAAAGTCGCCGTTGGTCCCGGCTACCAGGTGCCGTTCGCACATGCGATCCGCGAGCGCGCCGGCATCGCCACCGGCGCCGTCGGCCTGATCACCACCGCGCGTCAAGCGGAGGAGATCATTCGCGAAGGCTCCGCGGACGTGGTGCTGCTCGCACGCGAGATGCTGCGCGATCCCTACT
Organism: Thermoanaerobaculia bacterium; assembly: GCA_036388835.1. Taxonomy (GTDB): domain Bacteria; phylum Acidobacteriota; class Thermoanaerobaculia; order Gp7-AA8; family Gp7-AA8; genus QHVT01. The sequence goes on from DASVRB010000650.1 coordinate 9,391, forward strand.
TTCCGCTGCACGCGGCGAAAGAGCTCGGCGTCAAGATCGAGTGGCCGGTGCAGTACGCGCGGGTGCGGTGAGCTGCGTTGCAGTTGCTGGTTGCTGGTTGTTGGTTGCTTGTGAAGTATCGCCTGGGCGGAAAATCGATACCTCACAAGCAACCAGTAACCAGCAACTAACAACAGCGCCGCACGCGCACCGACGCGCGCCAAAAAAAATACGGGCAGGCGATCGCCGCCTGCCCGTCTATCGCGCTTGCTGCTGTGCGCTTATTTCTTCTTCGCGCCGACGATCGCGTCTTTCGCGGCTTTGGCGATGCGGAACTTCAGCACCTTTTTCGCCGGAATCTTGATCGCCTCGCCCGTGGCCGGGTTGCGGCCGGTGCGGGCTTTGCGGTTCACGAGAACGAGCTTGCCGAGGCCGGGGATCGTGAAGCCCTTCTTCGCCTCTTTGTATGCCGCTTCGCCGAGCGCTTCGAGCATGCGCTGAGCGGTTTTGCGCGGGACTTCCGCCTCTTCCGCGAGGTGGTTGATGAGCTGCGATTTCGTCATTGGGCCTGCTGCCATGGTTGGATCAGTTCTCCTTCTGGCGTGTTTGTCCGGTGGCGGACGAGCCGCCGCAATGTATCGACGAACGTCGCGCGATGCAATGGATTTTTCGCGATTTTCGGCCAGAAAACAGCACTTTTCGTCAAGTACGCCCGTTCCTGCACAAGCGCCGCTGCACTCTCGTGCGGGTCAGAAGTTGAGCTTCGCGAGCAACTGCTCCCATCGCTCCAGCGGAAGACTTCCTCCGGTCGCCTGATCGTGTCCGTGCGCGTACGACCCTTCGCCCTCACCGAGATCGATCGCGCGGAGAAAGTCGAGCAGGTTGACCTGCGACGAGGTGCGCATCGAGAAGTTCACACGCCCCGGCAGGTAGCCGTCGTTGGCGACGATGACGATGTATTTCGGCAGCCGCGTGCGCCAGATCTGCGCGATGACCGGATGCACCTGGCAGCGCGAGCGGATGCGCACGAGCGCGACGTTGTTCGCGAACTTCGGCGCCGCCTTCTTCGCCTCCGCCATCTCGCGCTGCACTTCCGCTCGCGCGGCGCGCAGCCAGGCCACGTCTTCGCTCTGCGACGCGACCAGCTCGCGCGCACTCGCGTGCTCGAGCAGCGCGCGCGCCGCCACTTCCGGCCGGTACTCCGAGGCGCGGCGGGCCGCATTCACCAACGCCGTCGCCTCCTTCAGATCCTTGATCGAATACCGCTCGCGCACTTCGGCGAGCAGCGCAAACGGCGCGCGCTCGCCGAGGTCGCTGAGCGCGCCGATGGCTGCAATCCAATCGAGATCTCGCACATCCGCGATCGCGGCACAGAGGTCGTAGACGAGCAGCGACGTGTTCGGAATCGGGTCCCACGTGTACGCCGAGATCAGCGTCGCGTTCGGCGGCACGCCGTCGGGACGATGGTGATCGATGATGCAGGTCGGCGCGTTCGCGAGCGCCTCGTCGCGCGAGCCGAGGTCGAGCACGAACAGCGCGCCGAGATCGTCCGTCGCGAGGAGCGCGCGATTGACCTCGGCCCACGCGTCGCGCTCCCGCGTCGGAATCACGCGCTCGACGTCGGTGAATCCGGCGCGCTCGAGCGCGCGCTGCAGCACGACGCCGGCCGTGACACCGTCGGCGTCGAAGTCGTGCAGGACGATCACGCGACGTGCGCGATCGAGCGATTCGATGAATGTGATGAATGCCGCGCGCGCGGCCGCTGCGTCCTCGGTCACGCGCCCGCGAACCACCGGATCGCCTCGGTGGCGATGTCCGCCGGAACCGTGTGCGGGCCGTCGAATTCGCGGTACTGCACGTCGAAGCCGGCGCGCTTCAGCTCCGCCGAAACGTAACGCCCGCAGCGATCGACCGGCAGCACCTGGTCGCGCGTGCCGTGCGAGATGAAGTAGCGCGACGCGCCGTTCTGCACGCGCGCGCTCATGAAGCCGGGCGAGAACGCGATGACGTGCGTGAAGAGATCGCCGTTGCCGATGCCGAGCGTCAGCGCGTACGACCCGCCGTCGGAGAAGCCGCTGACGCAGACGCGCTTCGCATCGATGTTGTAGTGCTCGAACACGAGCGCGAGCAGGTCGTTGATGCGCTGCACGTCCGGCCCGAGGCTGCGGCGCTCGATGATGTCCCACGTCGTGCCGAGCGCTTGCGGCACGATCACCACCGCGCCGATGCGGTCCGCGTGCGGCGTCATGAGACGCAGCATGCTTTCCGGTCCGCCGCCGGCGCCATGCAGCACCACGATCAGCGGCGCGGCACGCTCGGCCTCGTACGAATCAGGCACGTAGACGAAGCCGTTCGCGAGGCGCCGCAGACCTTTCGCGCCGTTGCTCGCTGCGACGGCAGCAGCGGGACGCGCGTTGAGCCGCCCCTGTTTTGCGTCGGCGTTCATTTCGACTTTCTGGCTTGCGCATCGCAGCGCGGCGGCAGCGGCGGAGAGGGCGAGGAGTTGTCTGCGGCTGAGCATGGCACGATTCGTTCTTTGATCGAACGCAATGATTATCGAGCGCCTTGCGCGGCTTGGATACGCGTCGATCGGAATCGTTTACATGATTGTCGGCGGCCTCGCGGCCGCGGCCGGCATGGGCAAACGCGGTCAGGCCGGCAGTCAGAAGGATGCGTTCGCGCTGATCCTCGATCAGCCGTTCGGACGCGTGCTTCTGATCGCGGTCGCGATCGGCCTCGGCGGATACGTGCTCTGGCGCTTCACGAGCGCGGTCATGGACGACGAGCATCGCGGCAATGATGCGAAAGGCATCGGCATCCGCCTCGCGAGCTTCGGACGCGGCGCGATTTACGCCGGCCTCGCCATCGAAGCGGTGCGCATGGCCATGCGCCGCGGCAGCAGCGGCGGCAGCGGCGAGGAACAGACACAGCACTGGACCGGCCGCCTGATGGACGCTCCGTTCGGACGCATCCTCCTCGCCCTCGCCGGCCTCGGCGTGGTCGCATATGGCGCCTATCAGTTGTACGCGGCGTGGGATGCAAAACTGAGCAAACGGATCCGCCTCGGCGAGGTCGATCCTCGCGTCATCACCATCTCCCGCTTCGGCATCGGCGCCCGCGGCATCGTCTTCTTCGTCATCGGCGGCTCGCTCGTTCTCGCCGCCGTGCGCCACAACGCGAACAACGCCCACAGCACCAGCGGCGCATTGCAGCAACTCCCGCCGCCGATGCTGGCGGTGGTGGGCGTGGGATTGGTGGCGTATGGGGTTTATGCGCTGGTGAACGCGAAGTATCGAAGGATGTAGAGAACGAATCTCGCGCGAAATAACGACACGTATCGAATCACCGACGCACCCTCGCGACGGCCGCACCAATCCCCGTCATCCTGAGCGTCAGCGAAGGATCTCAGCCGCGACGGCCGTCGCATTTTGAGATCCTTCGCTGACGCTCAGGATGACGGGATTCACGGCTCCAATCGCAACACCGTCTTCTTCCCCGCAAACACCTTCTCCCTCGTGAACGGCACCATCCACTCCCCACCTTGGTGCGCAAGCTCGAGAAAGTCGTCGTAGTGCGGGCTGAAAGGATTGCCGGATTGGCCGAGGGCGCCGTAGATCGAGAAAGAGTCGACGTTCGACCAGTCGAGGACGAAGCGCATGCTCGGACCAACATGCGTGCGGAACGACTTCGTCTCCTCGTGAAAGCTGAAGAAATTCGCGTTGAGCGTGCCGGGATCGCCGCTCCCGGCGAATGGGCCGCGATTCAGATTCAGCCATGCATCCAGCACCTTCACACGTGCGAGCGGATGTTTGACGAGGAGCGTGCACGCCTCGCCCCATGTGCGGCCGTTCGCGATGTTCTTCGCTTCGCCCATTGCGCGCGCCGACATGTCGACGGCGTTCTCCACACGCGGCGTGCGCTTGTCGTCGAGCACGGGCGTGTTCGTCGTCAGTGCCTCGTCGAGCAGCACGCGCCCGTCATCCCATTCCTTTCCGAGCTCGTCCTCGAAGATCGCACGCGGCAGGCGCCGCCACCATGCGTTGAACAGCGTCGCGGCCTCGCTGTCGGCGCTCATCCGGCCGTCCCATTGCGCGAGTAACTGCGCCTCGCTCGTCAATCCGGCCGCGCGTGCGCCCTGCTCCGCGAGCGCCTTCCAGCGCGTGGCGATTCCGGAGACGAGATCGAGCTGCGTCGCGCGCATCTCCGCCGGCGTGTGCCGCGACGGCAGCAGCGCATTCGCGCGGACGATGCGATACGGATCGTAAAAACCGGGGATGACGTACGGCCAATTGCGCGAGACCGGCTGATTGTTCGCGCTGGCGAGAAACCCCTGCGCGGGATTGAGCGCGTGCGGCGTCTCGGCGAGCGCCCGATAGCCGCGCCACGTCGTGCGCGCATCGTTCGCTCGCTGGCGCGTGTAGCTGTCGTAATCGCGCAGCGGAATCGGCGCGCCGAGCTGATAGCCGATGTTGCCGGCTCGATCGGAGTAGATCCAGTTCGCGTCGAGCGCACCAAAGCGCGTCACCGCGCCGCGGAACTCGTCGAAGTTGCGCGCCTTCTGCAGTCGCAGTGCGGCATCGGTGATCGACGCCGGCTCGAAATCGAAACCGGCCCAGCGCAGCGAGGTCTTCGCATCGATCATCACGCCGCGCGCCCCGCGGCGCACCTCCACGACGCGCGGCCGCTCCTCCCCTTTCACGCGGATCTCCTCGGCGATCGCGGGGCCGCGCGGCGCATCGTCGTAGTAATCGATGAGATCGATCGAGGCGACGGTGAATGAGAACGCGATCGCGTCGTTGTGCCCCATCACCACGAACGGCGCGCCGGCGTACGTGACGCCGACGATGTCCAGCCCTTCCTCGCTGTGCAGACCGGCGAGGTACCAGAGGCCGGGCACCTGATCGATCGACAGATGCGGATCGGCCGCATGCAGCGCCGCTTTCGTCGATGAACGCGACGGCGCGATGGCCCACGAATTCGAGGCGGTGGTGATGCGGAGGTCCGGCACGGTCGGCGGCGACCACGGATGACCGGCGCGCGACAGCGCCTCCGCCGGCAGGCCGATCTTCTCGATCATCCGCTGGTACTTCTGGTCCTGATCCATCAATTGATACGAGAACCACGTCTGATAGTTGCTGATGGCGAGGCAGTCTTCGATCGTCCACGCGCGCGGCCGGATGCGCAGCAGCACGAGCTCCGGCGCGAGCAGACGCGCGGTGTCGATGGAGTGATTGATGCCGTCGACGTAGCGCTGCATCGCCGCGCGCGCGACCGGCGTCAGTTTCGAAGCATCGACCTGCCGCGCGAATCCGATCTGCCGCTGAAAGAGGTCCGTCTCGTACGCCGCCTCGCCGAACACTTCCGACAACTCCCCGCGCGCGAGCCGCCGCACGAGCTCGAGTTGAAACAGCCGCTCCGACCCATGCAGATACCCGATCGCAAAGAACGCATCGCCATCCGTTTTCGCCCAGATCTGCGGAATCCCTTTCGCGTCGAACGTGATCTCCACCGGCGCACCGACGCCCGCACGAACACTCCCGTCATACCGCGCCACCGACCGCTTCAAATACAGCGGCACCCCGAACCACAGCAGCGTCGCGACCACGAGCAAAACAAGAAGGATGCGAAGGACGACACGCATGGAGGCGAGTATAGGAGTGCGAAGGGCGCCTCGCTGGTTGGCCAGTCGCGCCGACCACGCTGTGCTCACTTGCCCAACGGTGATCGGTCGATCGTTCTCCTATGTCATCCCGAGCGTAGCGAGGGACCTGGGCGGGCGGGGCGCGACGCACATTCCTTCCGCGCCCCACCACCCAGTTCCCTCGCTACGCTCGGGATGACAGGTGGTGCGTCGTAGCGCAGTCACAGTGGTGTCGCCAGAAGCACAACGGACGCGATGCGGGTGCAGTTCGCGCCGCGCCTTCACGCACTCCTACACCCATTCCGCCACATCCCCCACCTGAATCATTCCGCCCTCGATGACCTCACCGAACGCACCTCCGCGCCAGCGTGGTTTCAGCGCGTCGAGCAGGCCGGGATGCGCTTCTTCCATCTGCTCGCATGGACGCGTTTCGTTGTAGATGCGCACCACGCACTTGCCGATGCGCAGCGAGCGGCCGCGTTGTCCTTCGAGGTCGATACCGCGCAGCATCAGGTTCGCGCGGCGGGTGGAAGGATCGACGTTCGCGTCGAGCTCTTCCTGCGCCTCGCGCCAGCGCGCTTCATCGATGATCGTGACCTGGCGCTTACCGCCCTGATTCGCATTGCCGGCCAGGCCGCGGCCCACTACCGCTTCCGCAAAGAGCACCGGATCCATCGGACCGCGTTTGAAGCGCTTCAGCCAGATCGTGACGACTTCGCCCATGCCGCGATTATCGCGTCGTTCGCTCAGGCCGTCGTTGTCGCGGCAAGGAGGCCAGAGCGGAACGGGATGGTCAGCCGCGCGCGGAACCCGCTCTCGCGCCGCTCGACGTCGAGCGCGAACGCATCGCCGTACAACTGCCGCAGCCTCGCGCGCGTATTCGAAAGGCCGATCCCCTCGCGCATTGTTTCGGCGCGCGCGCGGCCGTTGTCGAGCACCTCGAGCCGCAGCGCGTCGCGGTCGATGTCTGCCGTCACCGAGACGCGTCCGCCGGTCGCCGGCTGCAGGCCGTGACGCAGCGCGTTCTCGACCAGCGGCTGCAGCAGAAAACTCGGCACCAGCGCCGAAGCCGCATCTTCCGCGATGTCGAGCTCGAGCTTCACCCGCTCGCCGAAGCGGACGTTCTCGATCGCGAAATACGTCTGGAGCAGCTCGAGCTCCTGGCCGAGCGGCACTTCCTGCTGATCGGTCGTCACGAGCACCCGGTCGACAAAATGACGCAGCCGCGCCGTCATCCGCCGCGCTGCATTCCGCTCGTCTTCGAGGAGCGCCGCGATCGAGTTCAGCGTATTGAAAAGAAAGTGCGGATTGAGCTGCAGCCGCAGCAGCCGCGCACGCGCGCGCAGCAGCACCGCGTCGAGCTCCGCCACCTCGATCGCGCGCTTGCGCCAGTCCTGGTACCGCCGATACGCGAGCGCCCCCGTCGCGATTGCGAAAAACACGAGGAAATCGACCGGGCGGCCACTCGCCAGCCGATACTCGCGCGCCGCGGGCCATCCAGAGCGGATGGTTTGAAACGCGAGGTCCCACAACGGCGGCGCGGCCGCGGCCGCGATGACGAGTGAGGCGATCCGCTTCACGCGCGAGCCGAGCCAGACCATCAGCAACGTGACGGGCCACGAGAACCACGCCAGCGAGATGTTGCGTGCGACCGCCACCCACGGAATCGCGCGGCCCTGCACCAGCGCGCTGACCGCGCCGAACGCTTCGAAAAGGAGCAGCAGCAGCGGAATGATCGACACGATGAACAGCACACGCGCGCCGAGGGGCAACGGACCGGGAAGCGTGTGCGGATCGGCGTCGAGGTCGTCGCCGATTCCCGCGGGCACGCTGTCGATCTCACCGACGGTGTCGGGCTGACGCAGACGATCGCGCAGAAAGGCGCTGAAGCTCATGATCTGCCGCTCCGCCGCGACGACGTCGGTCTCGATGGCCTGTTCGATCGCCTCGAGTTTCTGCCCGATCAGCTCCGGCGGCAGTTGCATGCGCAGCGCGTCGAGCTCCGTTCGGGCGATGCGCTGCTCGAGCGCGAGCCGCTCTTCCTCACGCGCCCATTCGTCGCGCAGAAAGAAGACGACGTGCGCGGCCAGCACAGTCACGCTGTAGACGAGCACGTCCAGCGCGAGGTGCCTCGGCAACAACTCCACCCACACTTCTCGCAGCGAACGGTCGGGCGCTTCCGCCCCGCCCGGCGCACCGAGCGTCAGCGTTCGCAAT
>DASVRB010000651.1:0-11533 GCA_036388835.1 Thermoanaerobaculia bacterium
CGACCACCGAGAACCGCGAAGGCCCAGCGGAATACCCCCAAAACCGCTCCCGTTCAGGCACCCCGGAGGCCCGACCCCTTGAAACGACTCTCGATTCTTGCTGCCGTACTAACGCTCGCGCTTGCTCCTCAATCATTTGCAGGCACGTGGCTGAAGACGGTCGCGGCGGCGCAGAAAGTCGCGAAAGAAAAGAACCAGCTCATCCTCGTCGACATGTTTGCCGACTGGTGCGGCTGGTGCCATCGCTTCGAGCGCGAAGTCTTCCCCGCGGAGGTCTTTCAGAAGGCCACCGCCGACATGGTCCTCCTCCGCCTCAACACCGAGGATGGCAAAGAAGGGAGCGAGATGGCGAAGCGGTTCGGCGTCACCTCGCTGCCGACGTTCGTCCTCTTGACGCCTGACCTGTCCATGGCGGGACAGATCCGCGGCTACTCGCCGGCGCCGACGTTCGTGCAGATGCTCAAAGACTCGCGCACGAAGCACGAGCAGTTCATGGTGCGCGTCAAGAACGAGAAGAACCTCGGCAAGGATTACGTCTCGCGCCTCCAGCTGGCGAAAGACTTCACCGCACGCTCCGCGTACAACGAGAGCGAGCCGCGGCTGCGCAAGCTGACCACCGAGAAAGGCATCCCGGCCGCGATCCGCGACGAGGCGTATTACGAGCTCGCGCTCGCGCACGTCATGCAGGGCAAGTACGCCGATGCGACCAAGACCATCAACGAGCTGAACGGCCTCAGCAAGCTCGGCGAGTCCGTCGAGCGCTCCCGTCTCCTCCTCGGCCAGATCTACCTCCAGCAGGGCAACCTGCTGCAGGCCCGCGACGAGTTCCGCGCCTTCAAGGCCGCCTTCCCGAACTCGCCGCTCATCCGGAACATCGATCAGGTGCTGCCGGAAATCGAAAAGCGCGTCAAATAGCAGTTTCGAGCGGTAGGTAATGAAACGATTCGCGTCGGCAGTTCTGCTGTTCCTCGTTTCCGCTGTTCCTTCCTTCGCGCAGTTCGGGTTTCCGGGCGCGGACGGCATTCCGAAGGCGACCATCGAAGGCTCGCTCAACAAGCGCGCCGGCGACGACGTCGAGGGCACCATCGCCGTCACCATCGCCGAAGGGTGGCACGTCAACTCCAACACCCCGTCTGAAGAATTCGCGATTCCGACGGTGCTCGAGCTCGACGAGACCACCGCCAGTTTGAGCGCGACGCAATACCCGGCGCACGCGATGAAAGCGTTCGAGTTCACGGGCGGCAAAGAGCTGGCCGTGTACGACGGCAAGTTCAACATCGCGTTCCGCGGCAATCTGAAGCCGGGCGCAACGAAGATCGCCGCGACGCTGCGCTATCAGGCCTGCAGCGACACGGTCTGCCTCCCGCCGAACACCGCCACCGCCGACATCGACATCAGCAAACTCGTCGCGGCTCCCGTCGCGACACCGGCAGCCGCACCGGCGAGTGGCAGCGGCACGTTCACCCCGCTCACCGAAGCACCGAAAGGGGCGCAGGCGAAGAAGACGTCGCTGCTGTCGAGCGACGTCTCCGGCACGCTCGCCTCGCGCGGCCTTCCGGTGACGCTGTTCGCGATTTTCCTGCTCGGCCTCGCCCTCAACCTCACGCCGTGCGTCTATCCGCTGATCCCGATCACCATCGGCTACTTCAGCCAGCAGAGCGGCTCGAGCACCGGCCGCCGCGCCGCGCTGTCGTCGGCGTACGTTCTCGGCATCGCCATCACCTATTCGGCGCTCGGCGTGTTCTCCGCGCTTTCGGGAAAACTGTTCGGCGCGTGGCTGCAGCATCCGGCCGTGCTGATCTTCTTCGCGGTGCTGATGCTGATCATGGCGACGTCGATGTTCGGCGCGTTTGAGATGCAGGCGCCGCAGTTCATCTCGAAACACTCCGGCGGTCAGTCGGGAATCGTCGGCGCGCTGACGATGGGTCTCGTGATCGGAATCGTGGCGGCGCCGTGTGTCGGGCCGTTCGTGATCTCGCTCATCGCGCTGGTGAGCAGTCTTCAGAGCCCGATGCTCGGCTTCCTGATGTTTTTCGTCCTGGCCCTCGGCCTCGGCCTGCCGTATCTCTTCCTCGGCATCTTCTCCTCGGGCCTGACGTCGATCCCACGGTCGGGCATGTGGATGATCCAGGTGAAGAAGGCGATGGGCTTCATTCTCATCGCCATGGCGTTCTACTTTCTGCGGCCGCTCATCGGTGACGTGGCGTTTCAGTACGGCGTCGCGGCGAGCCTGTTGATCGGGGCGGCGTTCCTCTTCTTCTTCTCCCGCTCGCAGGGGGCGAACGTGTGGCGGATCGGCATCGCTATCCTGCTGCTGGTCTCCGGCGTGGCGTTCGCGATTCCGCGGAAGCACGCGGCCTCGGTGCAATGGACGAAGTACGACGCCAGCGCGCTCGCTGCCGCCCGTGCGGCAGGGAAGCCGGTGGTGATCGACTTCTATGCCGACTGGTGCCTGCCGTGTAAGGAGCTCGACGAGAAGACGTTCACCGATCCGCGCGTGGTGTCGGAGCTCGATCGCTACGTCCGCGTCAAAGCGGACCTGACCTCGGCGGAAGATGCGACCACGAAAGCGCTGACGAAGCAGTACGCGATCATCGGCGTCCCGACGATCGTCTTCATCGATGCGAACGGGAAAGAGTCGCCCGCGGCGCGTTTGACCGGCTTCGAGCCGCCGGACGCGTTTTTGCAGCGTGCGCGACAGGTGAAATAGATGGCAGTCCTGACGACCAAGCAGCGCCAGTACCTCCGCGGCCTCGCGCATCCGCTCACGCCGATCGTGCGGATCGGCAAGGCCGGCGTGACCGACAACGTCATCGCGGAAACGCGCAAATCGCTCGACGCGCACGAGCTGATCAAAGTGCGCATCGAAGTCGACGCCGGAGCCGAGCGCCGCGAAGTGGCCGACCGGCTCGCCGCGGCGACGGACGCGCAGCTCGCCGGCACCATCGGCAAAGTGGCGATCCTCTATCGCGAGCGCGAAGAAAAGCCAGAGATCAAACTGCCCGCGTAGTGGAGGACAGGCAATCCTGCCTGTCCCGCCTGAAAACGAAAAGCGGACAGGCAGGATTGCCTGTCCTCCACCAGATCGCGGGTGCGATTTAGCGTTTCGGCGAGCCGCCCGAGCCGGGATGCGCCGGGAGGCCGGGCACCATCGACGCCGCGACCACGCCTGCTTTCGGCGGCTGCGGCAGCGCTTGCGGTTTCGGCGGCGGGGCGTTCGGATCGGGGAGGCGGAACACCCATGTCGCCTCGATGCGCTTGCCGGTTTTGAGGTCTGTGGCCCAGACGATGGCGCGGTGGTACTTGGACTTCAGCGCCGACATCGCTTTGTCGAGCGTGAGCGTCACCTCGCCGCTGCGGGCGTCGTAGGCGTACGGCACCGTCTTGCCGAGGCTGAGGAGAGCCATGCCCACCGACTTCGGATCGACGTTCTGGAAGCCGGGGATCTTCGCGGAGATCGTCCGCACGCCGGTATCGACCATGCCGCTCTTCGGCGTCATCTCGGCGAGCTGCATCGGCGACGCTCCGAGATAGTTCCGGAAGTCGGCAAAGTCCATCCGGTCGTCGATGACGAAGCGCTTCATCTTCAGTGGATCGCTGCCTTTTTTGACGCGGCCGAAGTCGCAGGTCAGCGCGGCGGTGTAGCCCGCCTTGCCGGCGGCGGCGGCGACGCGATCGTCATAGTCGCCATACGGATAGGCGATCGAAACGACCTTCTTGCCCGTTTCCTTTTCGAGGATCCGCTTCGACTCCGCGAGCTCCTTGCGCAGCCATTCGGCGTACTCGGCGTCGCTCTTCGAGCGGTGCTTCCGTTTGGTGAGGAACGGGTGCGAGAGCGCGTGGCTCTGGATGTCGACGCCGGCGTTCGACATCTCGCGGATCTGGTCCCACGTGAGCGCGTTCGACGTCTGGCCGATGATCTTCGGATAAATGAAGACGGTGAACGGAAACCTGCGCTTCTGCAGCTCCGGAAACGCCTCCGTGTACGTGCTGCGCCAGCCGTCGTCGATGGTGATGACGACCGCGTTCTTCGGCAGCGATGCGCGCTTGCCGGTGACGTACTCCTGCACGTGGCGCAGCGGCACGACGTTGTAGCCGGTCATCTCCAGGTACTGGAGCTGCTGGCGGAACGTCTCCCGGTCGATGTGCATCCGCGGCGCGGCCGGAGCCTCGACGATGTGGTAGCAGAGCACCGTGGCGGCCGGGGGTTCCGCGTCAACTCCGCGGCGGGGGGCGGCGGCGAGAGCGAAGGAGAGGAGGCCGAGGATCGAAGCCGTTAACGCGCGCCGCGCGATCATGATGCTCCCGTTCTTGAACAATGGAAGATGAATTCTGTGCTCGCCGCACTGCAACATTGGTGCCTCGGAATGACGTGTGGGGTGGACCGATTCGCATTGTAGATGGAGTGCACGCGGCGTTGGTAGTTATTCGTGGTTTTTCTTTGATATCGGCCGTTCCGGCGATGTTCGCGGTGATGTTGTCGGTTGTCAGTTGTCAGTTGTCTGCGGTGCATCGCTCGATCTCGTGTCCAGTGAGCCGCAACACGACGACCCGCAGACACCCGACACCCCCGGCGAAGCCGGATCCCGCAAGCCCTAAAACCACAGACAACCGACAACCGATCACCGACAACAAGCGCGAAGCGCAATAAGGCGAACGAATTGACGGTTCCCGCCGCCTGAATTAGAGTCACCCCTCTTCTCTTACGGAGGCAGTTCCCTTCATGGATCGTCAACACCGGCATGACCTCAAACACGACAAGTTTGTCGACGAGATCGGCGTACTGTCGTCAAAGGCCCGCGCCAACCAGCGCCTGCTGCTCGCCATCGCAGGCTCGATCGTCGCGATCGCGCTGATCGCGTACGGCGTCTATTTCTTCCGCAGCAACCGTGAACAGAATGCCCAGCAGGCACTGGCCACGGCCATCGAAACGTTCGACGCGCCGATCGGCGATGCGCCGGCGGGGCAGCCCGTCCCGGCAGGCCCGCGCTTCAAGACCGAGCCCGAGCGCACCGCCGCCGCCGAAAAGCAGTTCAAGGATGTGCAGGCGCAGTTCTCCGGATCCGACGCCAGCGACGTGGCCGGCCTCTATCTCGCCCGCATCGCCATGAACCGCGGCGACGCGGCCACTGCACGCAAGGCGCTCGAGGAGTTCGTCGACGATCACGACGATCACATCCTCGTCGGCACCGCGCGCTACAGCCTCTATCAGCTCCGCCTCGAGAACGGTGAAGCCGCGCAGGTCGTGAACGAGCTCCAGGGCGAAGTCGACAAGACCGACGCCGCGCTGCCGCAGGACGCGATGCTCGCGCTGCTCGCGCAGGCGTACGAGGTCCAGGGCAACCGCGAGCGCTCGCTCGAAGCCTACCGCCGCCTCGCCAGCGATTTCCCCGATTCGCCGTACGCGCTCGACGCGCAGCGCCGCATCGGCACCGCCTAAAATCGCGGCGCAGCGGCACGCGCCCTGCGCCCGATGAACATCGTCTCCCTCCTCGTCCTCGTCATCTGGCTCGCCACGCTGGCGAGGACGATCCTCAACCTCGCGCTCGTGCCGCGCCTGCGCAAGCGGATGCCGCGGCGCACGCCGCTCCTCTCCGTGATCATCCCGGCGCGCGACGAGGAGCGGACCATCGAGCGAACGGTGCGGGCGATGCTCGCGCAGACCTACCCGGCGCTCGAAGTGATCGTGGTCAACGACCGCTCGACCGACGGCACTGCGGCGATCCTCGCGTCGTTTGACGACCCGCGCCTGATCGTGGTGGCAGGCCAGGAGCCGCCGCCCGGCTGGCTCGGCAAACCGCACGCGCTGCACCTCGGCTCACAGCAGGCGCGCGGCGAACTGCTCCTCTTCGTCGACGCCGACGTGATCTACGCCCCCGACGCCATCGCCTCTGCCGTAGCGCGGCTCGAAGAGAGCGGCGCCGCGATGCTCTCGCTCCTCCCGCATTTCGAGCTGCGCGGATTCTGGGAGCACGTCACGATCGTGAATCTCGCGGTGACCGCGTTCACGATGATCCCGCTCTGGGCCACCAACCGAACGCGCATCGCCGTGTTCGGCGTCGGCGGCGGCCCCGGCAATCTGATCCGCCGCGCGGTCTACGACGAGATCGGCGGCCACGTCGCGCTCAAAGACGCGGTCATCGATGACGTCGCGCTCGCGCGCCTGACCCGCCGCCGCGGCCGACAGACCGAAGTCGCGCTGGCGAACGACCTCATCTCCATCCGCATGTACCACGGCCTCCGCGAAGTGGTGGAGGGCTTCACCAAGAACTCGTTCGCGGTGATGAACCGCAATTACCTCGTTGCCGCGCTGATCTTCCCGATCGGCGCCATCGTGATGGTCCTGCCGTACGTGCTCGCCTTGACGGGCGACCCGATCGGCCTCGCCACCGTCGCCCTGATCATCCTCTCGCGCGTCATTCTTTTCACCGCCCTCCGCTACCGCCTCGACAACGCCGTCTTCGGCCACCTGCCGATGCTCGCAATCTGGTTCTACATCCTCGCCCGCTCCATCTGGATCACAGGCATCCGCCGCCAACTCCTCTGGCGCGGCCGCACGTACGACGCGGAGAAGACGAGGTTTGGGGCGGATTGATCTTTGTTGGGCCCGTTAGCGTTGGTGTCGGGTGTCTGTGGCTTTTCGCCTGGACGATACGCACGCGCGATTCGCGCATCGCGATGGGATCACTGTCGCTCAGGCGAAACACCCCAGACACCTGATACCCCGACACCACGTCCAACGGCCACGCGGCGCAGCCGCGTTGGCGCGCAGGAAATATGCTACGTTTTCTCCCGTTTTAGCCGTGTTGCCTATGTCCACTCCCGCCGCAGAGCGTTACGCACAAATCCTCGATCAGATCATCACCCCCTTCGACCTGAGCCACGACTTCGGGCGGAAAGGTGCGTATGAAGCGGCGCTCGATTACGCGCGTCAGAACCTGATCGAAGACCCTCAGTGCAATGAGTTTCTGCTGGCGGCGGCGAAGCGCCTCGGCTTCGCCGCGGTGACGCGCGAGACGCTCGAGAGCCGCATCAAGCTGCCGAAAGAGGCATGGCTCGACGTCTGGATCTCCGACGAAGACGATGAGGTCGCGCTCACCGGCACGCGCGAAGGCATTCAGTACCTGATCGACCTCCTGACGCAGCTTCGCGACGCGTCCGATCCCGAGCAGCACATCCATCTCGATCGCGGCGCGCTGCCGATGACCGAGAACTCCGCGAACCTCGTCCTCTTCAAGGAAGAAGAAACCTGGTTCACCGGCGTCGCCGGCGAAGGCGCTCCCGAGTACCCGCAGCGCGAGATCGATCCGAAATCGATCTACGCGATCCAGTTCATCCAATACCCGCCGGACGATCTCCCGATCAGCGCGCACAAGCTCTACCGCGTGCTCAAAGTCGAGGAAGACGACGGCAACGCCGCCAGCATCAAGGAGTTCGGCGAGGGGACGGAGAACCGCTACTACAAGTTCGCCTTCATCGCCGACAACGACGAGCGCTTCAACTACACCTTCCACCTCGACGACCCCGCCGTGAACTACTTCACGCACCGCGAGATCCTCTCGCTGGCGATGAAGTCGGTGTAGCTCGCGGCTCGCTGCGCTCGCCTGTTGTCGGTTATCGGTTGTCGGTTGTCTGCGGGTTTCGGGCTGGCGGCGCACTTTGCGTTGATGACCGGCGCGGGCTCGCGTAACTGACCCGTCTGACGACACCCCACAGACAACTCACAACCGACAACCGACAACAGGCGGAGCGCAGCGAAGCCGCGATAGACTCGCCCGTCATGACCATCCGCCAGATCACGATTCTCGGCACCGGCACGATGGGGCGCGGGATTGCGTATCTCTCCGCGCTCGCCGGCTACGAAACCGTTCTTTTCGACGTCGATCAGGGGGCGCTCGACGCGGCGAAAGCGGCGGTCGATTCGATCCTTCGCAAAGGGGTGGAGAAGGGAAAAGTCGCGGAAGATGCGGCGCGTGATGCGATCGCGCGCGTGCAGCTCATCCCCGACCTCGAGCCGGCCGTCAGCGGCGCCGACCTGATCGCCGAAGCGGTCCCGGAGTCGTACGAGCTGAAGACGGAGCTCTTCGCGCAGGCCGATCTTTTCTGCGGCCCCGACACCATCCTCGCCTCGAACACATCCTCCATCTCCATCACCAGGCTCGCCGCGAATGTCGAGCGGCGCGATCGCTTCATCGGCATGCACTTTTTCAATCCACCGCACGTGATGAAGCTGATCGAGATCGTGCGCGGCGATCGGACCAGCGAGGCGACGATCGCGCAGGTGCGCGAGATCGCGGAGAAGATGGGGAAGACGCCGATCATCGTGCACGACAGCCCCGGCTTCGCCACCTCGCGCCTCGGCGTGGCCATCGGTCTCGAGGCCATTCGCATGCTCGAGGAAGGGGTCGCCTCAGCGGAAGACATCGACCGCGCCATGGAGCTCGGCTACAACCATCCGATGGGGCCGTTGCGTCTCACCGACCTGGTCGGCCTCGATGTCCGCCTCGGCATCGCCGAATACCTCGCCGCGACGCTCGGCCCTCGCTTCGAGCCGCCGCAACTGCTGCGCGCGCTGGTCGCCGAAGGGAAGCTCGGCAAGAAAACGGGGCAGGGCTTCTACACATGGTGAGGCTGCTCGCCGCGCTCGGCGTCGCGTTGTTTGTGATGTCTCCGGTTGCGGCGCAGCAGCAGGGAGCGGTTGCGGCGGAAACGCGCGTCGAGCGTTTCGTGAAACTGGCCGATCTGTGGGCGGAAGTGAAGTACCTCCATCCGCACATGCTGATGCGGCCGATCGACTGGGACGGTGCGCTGCTGCGCGCGATTCCGCTGGTGCGCGACGCGAAGTCGCACCGGCAATTCGTCGTTGCAGTGGAGGCGATGCTCGCGGAGCTCGGCGATCCCGCCACGCGCGTCGTCGAAGCGCCGGCGGAGTTCGTCGAGCCGACCGTTCCGCTGGTCCGCACCGAGGGTGACGTTCTGATTGTCAATCTCGGGGCGCACGCCACTCCGGGCGGCGCGCTCTGGACGAGCTCCATGCGCGCAACCGAGGAGATCGCAAAAGCAGACCGTGTCGTGATCGACCTCCGCATGCCTGCAGGCGGCGGTGAGGGGCTCGATTACGCGCTGCGCCAGGCCGGCCTCAACGCGACGGTGATGCCGCTGCCGCCATCGCTATTCGCGATGCACAGCGGGTATGCGCCACAGGACGGAATGCCGGCCGGCTACTACTCCGCGCTGCAGCTCATTCCGGCTGTACCGCTGCAATTGCCGCAGTGGAAGGCGCCGCGCGCGCCGTCGCGCATCGTTTTCGTCACCGATGGCCGCAATTTCCCCGAAGCCGCTGCCGCGGTGTGGTGGAGCGGCAAGGCCGCGATCGTGAGCGAAGTGCCGCTCACCGGCGACGCGCATGCCGGCACGCGCAGCTTCGACCTCGGCGAAGGATGGTCGGCCACGTATCGCATCTCGCAGCTCGCGGTGAACGGTCTTTCTGCTGATGCCGTCGCTCCGCGCGACGTAGCGATCGCGCGAGCGATCGAGCTCGCGCGCGGCAACGAACCGTTTCCTGCGCGTCCCGCGATGGAGGCGGTGCCGGTGTTGCCGCGCGGCATCGTCGACGAGAAATACGCGGCCATGGTCCATCCCGATCTGCCGCATCGCATGCTCGCGCTGTTCCGACTCTGGAGCGTGATCGATCGCTTCTTTCCGTACAAGCACCTGATGACAGAAGACTGGGATCAGGTCCTGCGCACGATGATTCCGCGCTTCGAAGCGGCGACCGACGAGCAGCAGTACGTGGCCGCCGTGCTCGAGACAGTGGCGTTTCTCGACGACGGTCACGCCTCCGCGTTCGGACATCCGGGCATTCACACGCTCCTCGGCGGCAACGCCATTCCGCAGTTCACGCTGCGGCTCGTGCGCGGCCAGTACGTCATCACCGAAACGCGTGTCGACGGCGTGAAGGTCGGCGACGTCGTCATCGCCGCGGACGGCGAGCCGTTGCGCGATCGGGTGAAGAAACTCTGGAAGTACGCGACCGCCTCGACCGAGGTCGCTCGCACGAATCGCGTCCTCGGTCTCGCGCTCCGCGGCGCGGTCGATTCCGAGGTCGTGCTCACGCTGCAGAACGACGACGGCACCACGCGCGACGTGCGTGTGAAGCGCGGGCGCTACATTCCGCTGCCCGAAAAAACCGCGCCGACATTCCGCGTGCTCGAAGGCAACATCGGTTACGTCGACATGCCGCGGCTCATGCCGGCCGAGGTCGACGCGATGTTCGAAGCGCTCGCGAAAACCAAAGCGATCATCTTCGACATGCGCGGCTATCCGAAAGGCACCGCCTGGCAGATCGCGCCGCGCATCAACATCAAAAAAGCGCGTTACGGCGCGAGCTTTCGCCGTCCGCAACTCACGGCCCGTTCCGCCGAAGAGACCGAGGGCGGCTTCTACTTCGATCAGCCGCTGCCGCCGAACGTCGGCAACAAACCGCAGTACAGCGGGCCGACCGCCACGCTCATCGACGACAGCGCCGTCAGTCACGCGGAGCACAGCGCGTTGTTCTTCGAAGCGGCGAACGGCACCACATTCATCGGCACGCCGACCGCGGGCGCGAATGGCGACGTCACGTCGCTGAATCTGCCCGGCGGTTTCAAGGTGATGTTCACCGGGCACGACGTTCGCCATGTCGATGGACGTCAGTTGCAGCGCATCGGAATCGTGCCGCACATCGTTGCCGAGCCGACCGTGCAGGGGCTGCGGGAAGGGAAGGATGAAGTCCTCGAACGCGCCCTCGTCTGGGCGAACGAAATCACGCGCAAGTGACTCCGAGGCGTACGGCGCGTTCGCCTACGCCTACGATCGCGCCCTCGGCGAGCGCTTCTTTCGCGCGGCGCAGCGGATGCTCGACAAATTGCTCGAGCAATATCCGACGCCGAAGCGGACGCATCTCGACGTCGGCTGCGGCACCGGCCTCGCCGTCAAATACTTCCGCTCGCGCGGCTGGCGCTCGACGGGCGTCGACGCCTCGGTGGCGATGCTGGAAATGGCGCGTGCACGCGCGACACGGCTCGTCGCGGGCGACTTTCGCGCGCTGCCATTGCGCGGCAGATTCGCGCGTGTGACCTGCCTCTACGACAGCCTCAATCACCTGCTCGACGCGAACGATCTCGCGGCCGCGTTCCGCTCCGTGCGCGAGGTGATGGACGACGACTCGCTGTTTCTCTTCGACATGAACCACCCGGAGATCTACCCCGAGGTGTGGGGCATCGCCGATCCATTCATCGCCAAAGGGCGCGACTACCACCTCGAGATCGCCACGACCTATCGCACGCGCGAAAAAATCGGCCGGGCCATGGTCACCGGCTGGGCCGACATGCACGGCAAGCGCGTGGAGATTCACGAACAGCATCGCCAGCGCGCCTACAGCGAGCGCGAGATCACCAAAGCGCTCGCCGAGGCGGGACTGGAGCCGGTCGAGGTGATCGACTTTGATCCCTATGGTGAAGCGGACGCGATCGAAGCGCAGACCGTGAAGTTG
>DASVRB010000652.1:0-3888 GCA_036388835.1 Thermoanaerobaculia bacterium
GTACTGCCGCGATTCGGCGAAGCTGTACCGCGGTTTGTAGAAGCCGAACGTCTGCAGGTTCGACTCCTCGTCGAGTGCCGCGAATTCAGCGCGAAGTAGCGCGATCTGCGTCTGTAGTGTCGTCATTGCGGCCGCTTCTGAGGCGCGCTTCTGTTCCAGTTCTTCGAGAATTTTCACTGCTGCTGTGCGCTCCGCGGCGATCTCTGTACGAATCGCCGCCTGCTCAGCGTGTAGTGCAGCGCGTTGGCTCTCAATCGCGGCCACTTCGGCGACGCGAGCCGCCTCGACGGCTTGCCGCATTCGAGCCTCGTCTGCTACCAGCTTCACACGTCGCTCCTCGAGCGCCGCCTCAGAAGCAAGCCGATCGGCCTCGACTGCAGCAAGAATGCGGTCGCGCTCCGCTTCCGCGTCAACCACCGGGCGAAAGCGTTCCGTGAGCGCGTCGTGCTGCGCGCGCCAGGCATCCCGTTCCGCCGACGCGCGTAGCAGTCGCTGCCGTCCGACGATGACAGCGATGACAGCGGCGATGACGATACCTACGGCAATACTCGAGGTGATGAGCACACAATCCTCCAGTTACACGGATACAGACACGAAGCGGGTCGAGATGTGGCGGCGCGGAAACGAGCGGAGTCGCGCCACGTGGACGAACGAGTATGGCGAGACGTCTGGCCGCATCGCCCGCCGTCGATTATTATCGCAGAATAGTCGTCGTCCAGGAGAGAAGTGAATGGGCCGAAGGAGTGGAATCGGCGGTCTCGTCAGTGCCATTGCGCGGGCGCAGCGCGCTAGTGTCGCGGCGCACAATCGTGCGGTGCGCGAACAAGCGCGCGCCCAGCGGGAACACGCACGTGCAGTACGGCAGTACGAGCGTGCACAAGCGAAATACAACCGCGAAATGGCACGCGAGGCGAAGCGCCAGTACCTCCAGGACCAGATGGAGGCGGCTGAGGATCAGACGGCGGCACTTTCGGCGATCGTTGACGCACTCGACGCCGTGCTGTCGCATACGCTGGAGGTCGACGACAGCATCAGCTTAGATTCGCTCCGCCTCCCGACCTCTCATCCGCCATTTGCGCCGCCGCCACACCTGGTGCATCGAGCACAGGAGCCTCGTCGCGAGTCGTACCTGGCCTCAGTCCTGACGCCGGGTTTTTTCGCGCGTTTGATTCCGGGAGCGGAAGCACGTCACCGCGAGGCGCTGCGGCAGGCGGAGGCTCGATACGACTCGGCATGCACCGATCATCAGTCCGCCGAACGAGCGCGGATTGCTGCCCTGAATGCGGCCTACGAGGCATACGAGGCGCGGCGAGCCGAAGCGCTCGCTGAGGCGCAGCAGCGGAACGCGGAAGTCGACGACTTCGAAGCCAGCTATCGGCGTGGCGACCTCGAGTCGATCATCGCGTATTCGACGATGGTGCTGGAACGTTCGGACTATCCGGTCGAAATGCCGCAGGCGTTCCGCCTCGAGTACGACACGGAAAATCGCGAATTGGTCGTCGACTACGAGCTACCCGACGCCACAATCATCCCGGCGACGGCTGAAGTGCGCTACGTCAAGTCCAAAGACACGTTCGAAGAGAAACCCCGCAGGGCTTCCGAGATCCGCGAGCGTCACCAGAAGCTCGTCGCCGCGATTGCCCTTCGCACAATCCACGAAATCTTCGAGGCGGACCGGGCGAATCATGTCGACTTCGTCACATTCAGCGGGTTCGTGAGCACTATTGACCCGGCAACAGGGCAGAACAGCAAGCCGTACGTCGTCTCGACCCGTGCCGGGCGTGCGGAGTTCGCGGCGGTCGACCTCGCTCGAGTCGACCCGACAGTTTGCGTACGCAAGTTCGCGCTTGGTATTCGTCGTCTGGTGGCAGTGAACGCGCCGATGCGGTGAACGGCGCCTGTATCGGGCAACCAGGCGCAACTCGGCCGTGCGAAATCGTCTGCACAGGTGAGTCGAGGCGCCCTACGCCAGCGCTTCCTGCCACTCGACCAGGCGCCATTTCGCTACGACGCCGTTGTTGACGAACGGGTCGCCCGCGATGAACTCCTCGGCGGCTTCGCGGGTGGTGAAGATGGCGAGCGCGCCTTCGGGGGGATTGCCGAGGGGGCCCGCCATGAGGAGGACGCCGCGGGCGTGGAATTCGTTGAGGCGCGCGCTGTGGGCTTCGTAGTTCTCCATCACCTTCGACATCCCGTCCGCCGCAATTTCGTAGAACATGACGATTTTCATAGCGCGAAATATAAGCGTCGCGCGGAGCGGGAGTTGTGTCGTCGCGGCTTCAATGCTCGAACAAACAGCCGCACGGGTGTCAGGCGGGCGCGTGGTCGAGGGCCCGCACGGACGCGAGGTGATTGGACGGCATGAGCAGCCGTTGAACGAGCGAGCGCAATCCGACGCGGACGAGCAGGGGATAGAGGCGGATCCATGGCCGCAGCCATTGCGCGCGCTTCTGCCGCAGCAGGCGGCGCACGTGATCGGGAGCGACGATCGACTGAATGGCGATGAGGAGCCGGTAGCGCCACCAGCTGAGGTGATTGCGGTATTGCGCGTACAGTGCGGCCGTGCCGGCGCTGGAAACGAGATCGCGGTGCAGGTGACGCTCGCGGTCGATTTTCCAGTCGGCGTACGAGCGTGGGAGATCGGGGATATTCAGGCTGACGCCGACGCGATAGAAGACGTCATAGAGCTCGTCGCGTTCTGCTGAGCTCAGCGGCCGCGCGAGCAGCTCGTGCGCGCGCTCGGAGTAATCGATGAGCATGTAGAGCACATCGCGGTGCGCCCAGTCGGGGATCTGCTGGCCGCGCTGGCGCTCGACCGCGTGATGCACCGCGCGCATCCGCGCCAGGGCCGCCGCGGCGGTGGCGACGTCGGCGAAAACAATCTGCTGCGCGTACGCGGCCGTGGAGAAGAGGCGGCCGATCGGATCGCGCGGGAGTTTCCCGGTGAAGAACAGCCAGTCGACGGCCCGATTGAGCGCGAACTCCGCGGCGGATCCGGCGAAAACCACGAGCACCATGTCTCCGTTGCCCCAGATCGTCCGCACAATGGAATCGCGATCGACGAAATCGGCTAGAGGAGCGTCGCTGCGAGTCATTAGCGAGAACTTTACAGCGCAAAGCATCGCGGCCGCAAGAGATCCGCGTCTGCCGCGGCCCAGCTCGCCTACACTTCTCTTCCATGCATCACGATGAAGACGAGGCCTACCTCCGCTCCCTCGGCTACGGGCAGCAGTTGTTCCGGGAAATGGGCGGGTTCTCGAATTTCGCCATCTCCTTCTCGATCATTTCCGTCCTCACCGGCGCGGTGCTTTTGTATGGCTACGGCCTGAAGTTCGCGGGGCCGATCGTGAACTCGGTCGGCTGGCCGGTGGTGAGCCTCTTTACGCTGGCGGTCGCGGCGTCGATGGCGGAGATTGCCTCGGCCTATCCAACGGCGGGAGGGCTCTACTTCTGGGCGTATCGCCTCGGCGGCAGGGGATGGGCGTGGACCACGGCGTGGCTGAACATGATCGGACAGGTGACGATCACGGCCGGCATCAACATCGCGGCCGCGATTTATCTGATCGGCGCGGTCACGCGCATCTTCGGAATTCCTAATAGCGGCTTCATGACCGCGTGGTGGTTTCAGGTGCTGGTGATGGTGGCGATCATGATTCCGCAGGTGCTCATCAACGTCTATGGCATTCGCCTGACGGCGCGGCTCAATGACGTCAGCGTCTGGTGGCACATCGCCGGCGTGGCGACAATCGTGGTGCTGCTCGCCGCCCTCGGTACGCACCACAATCCGCCATCGTTTCTCTTTTCCTTCAAACCGTCCGTCGATCCGCTGGCGGCATCGGCGTCGCTGGCGGTGGCGGAGGTCTCGACGCCCTCTCCGCTCTTCCGTAT
>DASVRB010000653.1:0-4123 GCA_036388835.1 Thermoanaerobaculia bacterium
CCCCGCACTCCGAACATCAATTACTCATTTCATCGAGAAACGGCACCTGCCCCGCCACAATCCGCTCACGCGCCTCGGCGAGTGTGAACCAGGCGCCGCGATCGACTTCGGGGAACTCCTGCCGCTTTCCCGATCGCGGCGGCCACTCCATTGTGAAGAGGCCGCTGCGGAGCTCGGCCGGATCGCAATCGCCTTCGATTGCCCACGCCACGATCGTTTTTCCGCTCGGTTGCCGCAGCGGTCGCAGCGGACGGAAGTCGCCCTCGACGTCGAAGCCTGTCTCTTCCCTGAATTCACGCCGCGCGGCGGCGAGCGGATCCTCCCCCTCCTCGATCTCGCCTTTCGGCAGCGACCACGCGCCGAGGTCCTTCTTCGCCCAGAACGGTCCGCCGGGATGAACGAGAAAGACCTCCACGGCATCGCCGCGGCGGCGATAGAGCAGGATTCCGGCGCTGGTTTTCTTCGGCATGCGTGCATTGTTGCCGATCGCGCGACGCCGCTCGGGTGACGAGCCGTGTTGCTTCACGAGTAACATGCGTTGCCCAGTAAGTAACTTATGCGAGTCTTTTTGCTTGACGTGAAAGAACAGCCGGCGAGTTGCTCGACACGAAACCGCTCGTGCAACACGGCCGCGGCTCGGCCGCATACCGTCGGGCCGTGATGGACGTCATCGACCGGTTGATTGCGGCAATCGACGCGAGCGGCATGAAGCACGGCCGCATCGCCGCCGATACGCACACCGAGACTCCGATGACGAGCTCGAAGTTCAGCAAGATCTACAACCGGAAGCAGGTACCGACGGCGGTCGAATACTTTGCGATCCTCCGCGCGCTCGGCCGCGACCCGCTGCGCATCCTGACCGAAGGTGAGTTGATCATCGATCTCGAGCGTCTGCGTGCCGCGTTGCAGGCGGCGCTCGAAGTTCGAGACGCGTCGACACGGCTCACCGGTCTTCTGGAAGAGCTGCTGCCGACCAACTCCGACGCACCGCCTCCTCGGGCGCTCGCAAAGCCGCCGAAGACGCACTCGGTCGCGCCGGTGCGCGCCGCGGCCAACCCCAATGCGGAGCTGGTCGTGGAGCTCGAGTCGGCGAAACAGCGCATTCCGCGGCGGGCCCAGGCTCGCGGCGCGCAGCTCATCGCGCGCGTAGTCGGTGACTCGATGGATGGCGGCCCCGACCCGATCCGCGACGGCGAGCTCGCCTACCTCAAGCCGACCCGCAGCCCCCGCACCGCGAACAACCGCATCGCACTGGTCCGGCACAATGACGGACTGTTGCTCAAGCGCTTCGAGATCAGCGGCCGGCTGATCCGTCTCGTGAGTACCAATCTGGCGTACGAAACGCTCCTCCTCCAGGGCCCCGACGCCGAGAACCTGCAGATCTACGGCATCGTCGTCGACCACGGCCGCGGTGCCTGACGGCGCCGTTTCATTGTGCCGCTTCGCCGGCCTGCTACCCTGTCACGACACCACCAAATCGTATCGACCAGGCGTTCGTCACGAACGTCGCTCGCCAGTCACATATGAGAAGCCGGAGGCCCTGCCATGAACCGAGTATTGAGAAACGTAGCAGCGATCATTATTGGCTTCGCGGCAGCATCGCTCGTGAACATGGCGATCATCACGTTGGGAAGCTCGTTGATTGCGCCGCCTGCGAATGCGGACATGAACACGATCGAAGGCATTCGCGCAGCGATGCCGCGGATGGCACCGATTCAGTTTCTGATGCCGTTCCTTGCACATGCCGTGGGAACTCTCGCGGGCGCCTTCGCCGCGGCACTGACGGCGGCGAGCCACAAGATGAGGTTCGCGCTCGCGATCGGCGTGATTTTTCTCGCCTCGGGGGTT
Organism: Thermoanaerobaculia bacterium; assembly: GCA_036388835.1. Classification (GTDB taxonomy): domain Bacteria; phylum Acidobacteriota; class Thermoanaerobaculia; order Gp7-AA8; family Gp7-AA8; genus QHVT01. The sequence goes on from DASVRB010000653.1 coordinate 1,849, forward strand.
GCGATGGTGAGCATGGTCGGCGGGCCATTGTGGTTCATCGCCGCCGATCTGATCCTCGCGTACCTTCCAATGGCGTGGCTCGGCGGAAGAATGGGAATGGGTCTGACCGGAAATGCGCGCGTCAGCCGTACGGCTGTAGTGGAGCATTAGGGACTCCGCGCAATTCGCGCCGAGCTTCATTGCGCGCTATTTCACGACCAGCCAGACGCCGGCCACAGTGAGTGCAATTCCGGCGAGTTTGCTCGCATCGAGCGGACGCTGCGTCGCGCCAAACAGGCCTAATGATTCCAGCACCAACGCGGCGCCGAGCTGCGCGGCCACTGTAATGACCAGCGTGCGCGAGAGTCCCAGGCGCGGCGCGGCATAACCGATCCCGCCGACAATGACCAGGCCGAGCGCCCCCGCGGTCCAGCCGTACCACGGAACCGACTCTGCTGCCGCCGCAGGCGGACGGCGGAAGAGCCAGATCGCTGCACTAATGATCGCGCCACCTCCATAAGTCACGAGCATCGTGGTGGCCGTACCGACACTACGGTTCACGACCCCCATGAACTGCCCTTGCAGAGCGACGGCGATACCTGCAGCGACGGCGATGAGAAAGAGGGCGACGATACTGGTCATGATTTCGCGAGCATAGCGCGCCCCGAGAGAGGTGCTAGCGCGGAAGAGAAAGCGCGCTGATTTGGAGTGCGGCGACGAGTCGCCGCTTTTGTTGCCGTCGCGGTCAAAGCGGCGACTCGCGTCGCCGCACTCCATATCAGCGCGCAGCGAGTCAGCGGCCGAGGTTCAGATTCAGCGTGGCGCCGGGGAGCAGTGTGCCGGCTGCACACTGCTCGGTGGTGGCGTCGCGCGACGCGCGACAGAGGCGGTAATTGCCGACCGCGACGTTAGGGATGGTGATCGAGGAATGCTGGCGTACGGCGATTCCCTGCGAGTGTGCCCAGCTCAGGAGCGATGACACCGGAAGGCGCATGCCGTCGCGTGTGAGCTGCAGGTCGTCAGTGCGGTCGGCAAGGTCGAGTTGCAACGCGCCGGCTTGTGCGCCGAGCTCCAGGACAATGTCGTCGGAGACATTGCGCTCGAATACCTCGAGCGGGAGTCCGGGCGCTTTCACCACAAGTGAGACACGGCCGGCGTGGCCGGGCATGCGGGCGCTGAAACTCCCGTCGACGTCCGTAATTGCGCCGAGGCCGGCGCCGCCGCCGGAAACGTGGACTTGCGCGGCGACAATGGGGCGTCCGTCACGAACGACCCTTCCGGTGACCACAGTGGGAGCGGTGAGGTTCAGGCGGAGATCGGCGATCTCGCTCTCCTCCCCTTCCAGTGTTGCAGGAAGAGGCGCGCTCGATTGGCCGGTGCGGGAGGAAGCCACAAGTGTGTAGGAGCCGGGCAGCGCGCCTTGAAACGCAAATCCGCCGTCGCCGCCGGTGAGCGTCCTCAGTGACAGGCCGTCGGCACCGAACATGACCACGCTCGCTTGGGCGGCCGGGCGGTCGCCGAGGAGCACGCGTCCGGTGACGCGTGTGGCCGGAACCGCGATCTGCAGCTCTTTGCCGTCTTGTGCAATCACAGTGGCGGCAGTGGAGATGCGCCCGTCACGGCTGCGGACATCGACCAGCCAACGCCCGTCGCGCGGAAGCCAGCCTGTGAAATTGCCGCTTTCGTCGGAGCTCAATTGCACGCGCGGCGCGCCTCGCTCGCCGCCGAACCACAATGAAGCGGCGAGTGGCGCGTCACGTTCGGTGACGATGCCGCGGACATGCACAACCGGAATCTTCAGCCTCAATGGCGCCGTCCCTTCCGCCGGCACCTCCAGTTCATCCTCCGCAATCCTGTTTCCTTCACGGTCCGAGATCCTGACGCGGAAGCGGCCGGGACTCTGATGCGAAAGCTCGATTGCGCCCGATGCGTCGACCGGACCATTGAATACCGGCTGAGGATCGAATGCCGATCCGAACGAACTGCCGTGATGAACGGCGGCGCGCCACGCCGCTCCGGTGGGATCGACGGCAGGTTCAATGACGACCGACACCTTCACCGGCTTGTGGAGCTCCACTGCACGACGCAATGTCGTTTCGCGGTTCTCGATGACGTCGATCGGGAAAATGCGTGTAGCCGCAAATCCGTCGGCCTGCAGCTCGAGTGCGTACGTGCCGGCAGGGAGCGGCGCCAATTGCAGAAATCCGTTCGCCGCGGCAGATGCTTCGGCCACCGGCATGGCCAGTCGTTGCGTCGCCGCCGACGGCACCGGCGGAGTTCGCCGTCTCACAATGCC
>DASVRB010000654.1:0-1820 GCA_036388835.1 Thermoanaerobaculia bacterium
CGAAGGATCTCAAAATGCGACGGCCGTCGCCGCTGAGATCCTTCGCTACGCTCAGGATGACGGACGTGGTGCGGCCGTCGCGCGCGGAAAGGATGCGGCCGTCGCGCGCGCATCAAACGGCGCAGGAGCGGGCAGGGTCTAGAACGACGTACCGATCGAATCGGCCGCGGCCTGCGCGCGATCCTGCTCGAGCACGGCCAGACGCGTGCGCAGCTCCGTGACCTCGGTCCCGAGACGGGCCAGATCTTCGCGAACGGCCTCGCGCGCGATCTCCTGGAGACGCGCGGTCAGCTTCCCGAGCTGATCGGATTGAAACTGCCCGAGCCGGCTGAGCGGCTCGCCGAAAACCTCTTTGAACAGCGATTCGAAATCCTGAGCCATAGCGTCCGATCATCGTGCGAAAATCGAGCCCGCCTCCCATGCAAATCCGCACGTTCGCAGAGTTCTGGCCGTATTACGTCCGCGCCCACTCGCGGCTGAAGACACGGATCCTGCACGCGATCGGCTCCACGATCGCCCTCGTTTTCATCGCACTCGGCATCTTCGTCAACCGCTGGTTCTTCGCCGGCGCGCCGCTGATCGGGTATGCATTTGCCTGGTACGGACACTTCTTCGTCGAGCACAACAAACCGGCCACGTTCGGTCACCCGTTCTATTCGCTGGCCGCCGATTACGTGATGTTGTGGAAGATGCTGACCGGCCGGATGACCGCCGAAGTGACGCGTCACACGCGCTGATATCATCCGCCGCCATGGCATTGCTCGAAGGAAAAACCGGCATTGTTTTCGGCGTCGCGAACAAGCGCTCCATCGCCTGGGCGATCGCGCAGGCGCTCGCGCGCGAGGGGATGAAGCTCGCGTTCACGTATCAAGGTGAGCGGCTCAAAGAGAGCGTCGAGGCGCTGACCGCCGGCCTCCCCCGCTCGATCAACCTGCAGTGCGACGTCACCAATGACGCCCAGGTCGAGGCCGTGTATGCCGCGGTCGACAAAGAGTGGGGGAAGCTCGACGCCGTCCTGCACTCGGTCGCGTTCGCGCCGAAAGAAGACCTCGAGAACGACTTCGTCAAAACCTCGCGAGACGGCTTCAAGCTCGCGCACGACATCTCCTCGTATTCGCTGGTCGCGGTGACCCGCGCGGCGCTGCCGCTCTTCGAGAAAAATGGCGGCGGATCGGTGCTGACGCTCACCTACCACGGCGCGGTGAAAGCGGTGGAAGGCTACAACCTGATGGGTGTGGCCAAGGCCTCGCTCGAAGCGAGCATGCGCTACCTCGCCGCGAACCTCGGCCCGAAGAACGTCCGCGTCAACGCGCTCTCGGCCGGGCCGGTGAACACCCTCGCCGCCCGCGGCATCAAAGGCTTCACCACGATGCTCAAGCACCACGCCGAGAAAGCGCCGCTCCGCCGCAACGTCGAGCTCGAAGAAGTCGGCAACGCCGGCCTCTTCCTCCTCTCCCCCTGGTCCTCCGGCATCACCGGCGAAGTGACGTACGTCGATTGCGGATACAACATCGTGGGATTGTGAGTCGCGGCGCTTCGCGCCACGTCAGGGCGCTTAGGCGCGGAGGCGCTTAGGCGCTTGGGTGACTTTTCGCTTGCGCCGTGATGATGGACAGCGCGACGCGTTCGTCTTCTGCGAAAGCGCACCTCGACACGTCTACGGCGCAGGCGACGCCCCACCCAAGCGCCTCCGCGCCTAAGCGCCTAAGCGCCTCGCCTCATCGAAGCGCCCACGTAGCGCGCCTGCGGCGCGCTACGTCTTCGGCTCATGCTTCTTCGCCGGATCGTCCGGCGGAAAGTCGAGGTCGGTGCGAATGCCG
>DASVRB010000655.1:0-8546 GCA_036388835.1 Thermoanaerobaculia bacterium
GGTCGTGCACGTGGTCCTGCACCGCGGCGCATCCACCCCTTCGAACGAACGTCGCCCACTCTCGCGCTGGACGCGAAACACTCGCACCGCCTCGGGGACAGGGTCGCTCGACAGAACGGCGTCACGACGGGCACGGTCGGCCAACGCGGACCGGTTCTCGAGTACCGGGTAGCAGCGGCCGCGCGCAAAACGCGCCGCGTCGATGCACTACCATCCGCGCCGTCACGACCATGGTCCCTCTCGACGACGTCACGGCCGCGATCGAGCGCATCTATCGCGACGATTCGCGTCGCGTGTTCGCAACGCTCGTGCGCCTGCTCGGCGACTTCGATGCCGCCGAGGAGGCGATGCACGAGGCATTCGCCGCGGCGATGACTCAATGGCCGGCCGACGGAATGCCTGCGAATCCGGTGGCGTGGCTCATCTCGACCGGACGCTTCCGCGCGATCGACGCGATGCGGCGGATGGCGCGCTTCGAGCGCGCGCCCGAGGTGCTCGAGGCCGCGGTCGCGCCGGAGTGGAACGTCGAGGAGCTGGACGAGAAAGAGTTTCGCGACGATCAGCTTCGCCTGATCTTCACCTGCTGCCATCCCGCGCTTCCCTCCGCCACGCGGCTGGCCATGACGCTGCGCGAGATCTGCGGCCTCACCACCGAGGAAGTTGCCAGCGCGCTCCTCGCCGCCCCGCCGGCGATCGCGCAGCGCATCGTTCGCGGCAAGGCGAAAATTCGTGAAGAGCGCATTCCGTATCGCGTCCCCGCGCGCCGCGAGCTGCCAGAGCGTCTCGATTCCGTCCTCTCCGTTCTCTATCTGCTTTTCAACGAGGGCTACTCCGCGTCGCGCGGCAGCGCCGCCATCCGTCACGAGCTCACCGCCACCGCGATTCATCTCACGCGCACGCTCGCGGCCCTGCTGCCCGACCCTGAGGTCCTCGGCCTCCTCGCGCTGATGCTGCTCCACGACTCGCGCCGCGACGCGCGCATCGATGCCGATGGTGACCTGATCCTGATCGAGGAACAGGATCGCGCGCTGTGGGATCGCAACAAGATCGCCGAGGGAACTGCACTGGCGCGGCGTGCCCTCGGCGCATCGGAAGTCGGCCGCTACACGCTACAAGCGGCCATCGCCGCCGTGCACGCGAACGCGGCCGACACCGCGGCAACCGATTGGGCCACGATCGTCCGTTACTACGACCTTTTGCTGCGCGCCGCACCATCGCCGGTGACGGAGCTCAATCGCGCCGTCGCCGTCGCAATGCGCGATACCGCCGAGGTTGGACTACTTGCGCTGGACGCCATTCTGGAGCGTGGCGAATTGCACGATTACCATCTCGCCCACGCTGCCCGCGCCGATCTCTGTCGTCGGCTCGGCCGCGTCGACGATGCACGGACCTCGTACCAACGCGCGCTGGCGCTCGCCGCACAGGAGCCGGAGCGCCGCTTTCTCGAGCGTCGCCTGCGCGAACTGGAGAGTTGAAAAAAATTTGTCGCGCGATGTCGATCGGGCGCCGGTGAGATCGACTAGGTCGTGACAGCGAAATTCAGGAGGAAACAACAATGCGATTCATCTGTCTCGGATACGCCGACCAATCGATCTTCAGCTCGATGTCGAAAGAAGAAATGGAAACGGCGATGGAAGAGTGCTTCGCCTACGACGACGAGCTACGCCGCGGCGGCCATTTCGTCGGCGGCGAGGCGCTGCAGGAAGCAAAGAGTGCGGTCACCCTCCGCTACAGCCCCAAAGGCGTCGAAGTGACCGACGGGCCCTACGCTGAGACGAAGGAGTTCCTCGGCGGGATCCTCATCCTCGAAGCGCGCGACCTCAATCACGCCATCGCCCTCATGACCAAACACCCCGGCGTCCGCTTCGGCCCCTTCGAAATTCGCCCCGCCGACGAAACGACCAAAGCCCTGATCGAACAGCGAAACGCGGCGGTCGGCGTCTAGGAGTGCGGTGACGCCAGTCACCGCTTTGGAGTGCGGTGACGCCAGTCACCGCTTTGGAGTGCGGTGACGCCAGTCACCGCTTTCACTGACGGCGGCGCCAGCCGCCATCACTTCTATGGAAGCAGTAAAAGCGGCGACTGGCGTCGCCGCACTCCATACATTACAGAGCGAGCGGACGTCGCCCGCGCACTCGCCACAACCAATAAAACATCGCTCCGAACAACAGCACGATCGGCAGCGCGCGCATGGGACCGGTCGTCAACGGCTCGGGAAGAATCTTCGCCACCCGTGCGCGAATCGAGAAAAACGAACCGGCTGCAATGAAAAGCGCGAAGCACATTCGCCAGAGATGCCGCGCCAGGCGCGGACCGCCTCGCGATATGCCGGAACGCATGACGCGCAGGTCGCCGGCCGCCGCGGCAATCAACACCGCCGCGAGAATGAACGACATCATGCCGATGGTCCGAAACGGCACACCACCCGACGAGAGCCCGGGTGTACTGACGCCCCTCACCCCACCGACAATGGCAAGGCACGCCACACCGACCGCAACGAGCAGCGCCGCGATGTCGATGGCACGGCTCCACCTCGACACGGGGCGCACGGTCGTCAGCGCCGTCCCGACGAAGTAAACGGACATCATCGCCGCAATGATGTTCGTGACGGCGCCACTCTTACGAAACTCCAGCACGGACGCCGTGAGCCCCATGACCAGCATGGCGTAAACGAACAGCATGCCGCTCCGGCGATGAATGGTCCCGCCCTTCTTTACTGCCAGAGCCACAAAGCCGAGCACCACGGCCAGAGCGCCCGCCACGACGTGTACCGGTAGGAGGATGTCCATGGCGCCTATTGTGACCCAATTCTCCTGAACTCGACCTGAACGCGCGGTTCAGCAGTGGGGAACGACCGGTGGCCTCCGGCGGGCCGCCGCGGGCGGCAGCGCTTGTTGGCCCAGCCCGAACGCACGCCTGTCGCATGAAGCGTCTATCTCGCGACGCGCGCCACCGCCGCGTCGCGAGCGCGACCTCACACGCGAAGTCGAGGTCTCGCCCGCGCATGAAATTCGCGGCCGCAGAGAAGATCGCGACGAAATGCTCGGAACGCTTACTGCTTCGGTTTTTCGATCTTCTTGTGGTTTTCGGTGACGACCATCATGGCCGCGGAGCCATACCAGAGCGTCAGCTCGGGGACGAACACGCCGGCCTTTACAGCGGGATCGAGCTGCACGAGTTTCTCCGCTTCTTCAATGGTGGCGACATTGAAGATGTAGAGACCGCGATACGACCTGTCGTTCTTTCCGAACGGGCCGGCTACTGCCAGTTTTCCTTCGTCCGCGAGGCGGCCGATGTTCGCAAAGTGACCGGCGAAGATTTCCTTGCGCGCGTCGCCTTTGACCTCGGCGTCATTGGGCCCGGTTTTGAGGATGCAGAGGACAAAGGTCTTCATCCCCCGCTCGTCCGCGCCGAGGCGCTTCGCGAGCTCCGCGTCGTAAACGCGCTCCGCTGCTGTGGCGGCGGCCGTATTGAGGCAGACGAGGGCGAACGTCAGGAGCAACAGGCGGAGGGATTTCATGCCGATCATGATACCGGCTCGCATGCGCGTGCCGCTGCCTACTCGGCCTGTTTTTCAGCGGCTCGCAAGACATTGCCGAAGTTCTGCACGAGCGTGAGCGGCTGCTGTCTAGGCTCTTCGGTCGCGCAACCGTTGACGAGGAAACGCTGCCCATCCGGAGTGACGTCCCAGCCGATCGGCGTCGGCGTGCGGGTGGGGGCGAACGGGGCGATGTAGATCTGCCAACGGTCCGTCTCGCGCGACTGATAGAGGACGAAGCGCCCGTCGGGCGACATCCGCGGCACCGCCTCATCGAACTGCGCGAAGCTGCAAGCGAACGCGCCTGCCACTTAGAATGCCGCACATGCGCATCACTCTTTTCCTCGCCGCGACCTTCGTCGCCTCTTCTCTTTCCGCGCAGGTGGTCAATGTCGCGGTTCAGCCGGCCTCTCCGACCACCGCTTCGCTCATCACCATCGAAGTCGAGGCGTTCGACCCGTGCGAACCGGTGACGCTGAGCAGGAACGGAGACGTCTTTCGCGTCGACGTTCCGAGTACGTGCGTGATCGTGCTCCCGTTGACCGCGCGGACCACTCTGCAGGTCGGTCAACTTCCCGCCGGGACGTACACGTATCAGGTCTATGTCGACAACGTGTTCGATCGCGGCGGCACGTTCGTCGTCACGGCCGCGGCCCATACGGCGGCCGTTCCGGCGTTGTCGCCGAGTGCGCTCGCGCTCCTGGCCATGCTGATGACGACGGCCGGCTGGATCGCGCTGCGCAGGCTGTAGCCGCTCGTCAACGCGCAGGCGCGGACGACACGAACGCATACGCCTCGCGCGCGAGCTCGACCCATTTCGCGGCCGGCAGATCGACTACCAGCCACTCCTTCATGGCCCGGCCGGGGCGCGGCTGAAACGGTTTGCCGTGGCCGGCGGCGACGAGCGCGTCGACCCGCGGTTTCGGCAGTTTCAGCACCAGGTCATCGCGCACCAGCATCGCGAAAATCTTTCCGCGCACCTTCAGGCCGTACGACGCCATCATCTTGCCGCGCGTCACAGAAGGATCGTCCGCGAACGCTTCGACGAGCGGCTCGAAGCGCGGATCGACACCCGCCGACTCCTCGGATTGCGACGCTGCTTTTCGGCTCTTGCTCATCGTCGCCGATGGTAATGGCGGTTCGGCCAGTGCGCTCATGAGCCGCGCGCGAAAGGTGCGGCTGACGGTCAGTCGCCTGCCGCTGGTCAGGACCAGCAACTGATCGCCGTTGACGAGCGGACGCATCTCGCGAATGCGGTTCACGTTCACGATGGTCGAGCGGTGCACGCGCACGAACAGCTCCGGATCGAGCTTCGTCTCGATCGCGCTGAGGCGGTCGCGCAGGAGATGCGAGGCGTCGCCGGTGTGCAGGCGGACGTAATTGCCCGCGCCTTCGACCGACTCGATGTCGTCGGTCGCGACGAACAGCAGCCGCTCGCGCGAACGGACGGCGAAACGCGTCACGTACTTGCCGGCGCCGCGGAGCTCGTCGAGCAAGGTCGTGAGCTGCGCGTTCGTCGGCTGCGACGCGGCGAGCTGCTTCTTCGCGCGCATGACCGCGGTGGCGAGGCGCTCCGCATCGAACGGCTTGAGCAGATAGTCGAGCGCGTGCACGTCGAATGCGCGCAGCGCGAACTCGTCGTACGCGGTCACGAACACCACCGCCGGCACGGCGTCGGGGCCGACCGATTCCAGCACCTCGAAGCCGCCGACCTCCGGCATCTGCACGTCGAGAAACAGGAGATCGGGGGCGAGCCGCTCGATGAGCTCGATCGCCTCCTTGCCGTTCCGCGCCTCCCCCACCAGCTCGATCTCCGGATCGCTGGCGAGGTGCCGCCGGAGCCGGCCGCGCGCGAGCGGCATGTCGTCGACGATGACCGTGCGCACCTTCATCGCAGCGGCACCTTCATCATCGCCCTCACGCCGCCACCGTTCGGCGCAGCGAGGTCGAAGGTGAACGCATCGCCGTACAGGTGCCGCAGCCGCGCGCGCGTGTTCGTGAGGCCGATTCCGCTGCGCGGCACGACAGGCATTCCGACGCCGTCGTCCGCCACGCTCAGCGTCAGTGAAGCTCCCTCGGCGCGCGCGGCCACTTCGATCGTCCCGCCGCTCTCCCGCGGCGCAATGCCGTGACGGATGGCGTTTTCGACCAGCGGCTGCAGAATCATGGTCGGCACGCGCGCATTCAGTACGTCGTCGTCGATGCTCCAGCGGACGCGCAATCGATCGGGCATCAGGGTCTGATAAATGGCCACGTGTTTGCGCAGGAGATCGAGCTCCTGTGCGAGCGTGATCTCCGCTTCCTGGTCGTGCTGCAGTGTGAGCCGCAGGACGTCGCTCAATTGCGTGATCGTCTCTTCGGCCCGTTTCGTGTCCTCGTACACCAGCTCCGCAATGGCATTGAGGGTATTGAACAGAAAATGCGGCTGCAGCCGGTTGCGCAACGACTGCAGTTGCGCCTGCACCAGCGTCAGCTCGCGCTGCTGGTCGCGCTGGAAATAGGTGATGGCGGTCGTCACCGCCACGATCGTCCAGTACAACAAAATGTTCGTGGCGATGAGGCTCACCAGCAGCAGTTGCGGCGGCATCGGCGGCTTGTAATTCGCAGGCGTTGGCAGCAGCGACTGCACCGCCCCGACGGCGACGATCACCAGCACCGCCACGGCGAATGCGGCAACGACGTGGATGACGATGGTGCGTCCGAAGCGCCCCCGCTGAAACGGAAAGCGGCGCGCCAGCAAGATCACGAGAGGCGTCACCGCGGCCCAGACGTAAAAGATCGCCGCCGAGGCGACGACCACGATCCAGGCAGGGAGCGGTGTTTCCGAGAAACGGTTCGCGAAATAGTTCTGCGGCGCGAACAGCAGCGCAATCACTGTCCATCCGCCGAGAATCGCTGCCGCCTGAAGACGTCGCCGTCGAGTCACGCGCAGCATTGTGCGCGATCCGGGGACGCGCTTCACACGACTCGCGTACGCGCGGAAACGACTCGTCACTTTTCGCGAACCGGCCGAGGAGCGGGCCGTAGCTTCAGGCCATGAAACGCACACTCATCCCGCTGCTCCTCCTCTCGCTCGCCTGTCTCGCCAGTGCCGACACACCGAAGAAGATCGTGATCAGTAAAGCCGACGAGCTGCCGCGCCGGTCGTACAAAATCGAAGGAACGGCCGCGCAGCTCCTCGAGGACCGCAAGCAGCTCGATCGTCTCTCCCGCGAATTGATTCAGAACCTCGAGTCGGACCTCGCCAAATACGACATCCGCGACGAGGCCACCCTCAAGGGCTACTACTCGGCGCTGCATGTCCTCTATCTCCGGAACGGCGAATACGACAAAGCGGCGGCGCTGGTCACGAAGATGCGCGAAGTGGAAACCAAGCCGGCGCTGCGCCACACCACCGGCCTCTTCGCGCTCGCATACATCGACGCCTCGAAAAAGGCGAACGATCCCTCCAGCGCCGAGTTCAAGAAGGCGTTCGAGGAAAGCTACGCGGCCCATTACGCGAAATTGCCATGGGCGGAAGTGCAGGACCAGATCGAACAGCAGAAGGGGCAGCTCGCGATCATGAATCGTGAGGTGATGATCGGCGGCTTCCTGAGTGGTTTCCAGCAGCTTCTCGACAATACGAAAGGCACTGTGCCGGAAGGGAGCGTGGCCGGGGTGCTGACGACCGATTACACGCTGAACACGCGCCTGCCGCTGCGCGACGAATCGGTGCGCGTGCTGACGAAGCTGTGGGACGCGAATCATACGAGCGTCGCGGTCACGGACATCTGGAAGCCGCGCAGCGTGACGCTCGACGGCACGATGAAACTGCAGCCGGTGGTCGTCGCGGTCTGGGATTCAGGCGTCGATCCGAGCGCGCTCCCCGCACAGAATCGTTTCGTGAATGCAAAGGAAAAATTTGACGGCAAGGACAACGACGGCAACGGCTATGTCGACGACGTGCACGGCATCGGCTACGACCTCGCGAAGGTCGCGAAATCGGTCGGCACGCTCGACAATCCGGAAGGGAAGATCAAAGGCGACGTGAAGCGTCTGCAGCGCCTGACGAAAGGTTTCCTCGACCTGCAGTCGTCGATCCAGAGTGACGAAGCGGCGGAGCTGCAGAAGACGCTCTCGTCCTTGCAGCGCGATCAGGTGAAGCAGTTCGTCGAAGAGCTGTCGTTCTATACGAATTACTTCCACGGCACGCACGTCGCCGGCATTGTGGCGGACGGGAATCCCGCCGCGAAAATCCTCGCCGCCCGCATGTCGCAGCCGAACGAGATGATCCCGCCTCCGCACACGATGGAGAAGGCGCGCTTTTCCGCGCAGATGTACCGCGACACCGTGGATCACTTCAAAAAGCAGGGCGTCCGCGTGGTGAACATGAGCTGGCGCTACAACGCGCAATCCATCGAAGCGACGCTCACCGCCAACGGCGTCGGCGGCGACGAGAAGCAGCGAAAAGCGCTCGCGCGCGAGATGTTCGACATCGAAAAACGGGCTCTGTACGAAGCGATCAAAGGCGCCCCCGCCATTCTCTTCGTCTGCGGCTCGGGCAATGAAAACAACAGCGCCGATTTCTCGGAGTACATCCCGGCCAGCCTGGACCTCCCGAATCTGATCACAGTCGGCGCGGTGGACAGCGCGGGCCGCAAGACGACCTTCACCACGGAAGGCGCAAGCGTCGATCTGTACGCAAATGGCTTCGAAGTGGAAAGCTTCGTCCCCGGCGGCGACCGGATGAAGGTCTCTGGCACATCGATGTCGTCCCCGCAGGTCGCCAATCTCGCCGCGAAACTACTGGCCGTCGACCCGTCGCTCACGCCAGCGAAACTGATCGCCCTGATCACAAAAGGAGCAGACGCAGAAAAGCGAATCAACCCCGCCGCTACATTCGCCCTGGCGCGTCAATAGACTGATACGACCTGAGGCCTCCGGCGGGCCGCCACGGGCGGCAGCGCTTGTTGGCCCAGCCCGTCCGCGCACCTGTCGCATGAACAGCCCGTCTCGCGGTTTGTGGAGG
>DASVRB010000656.1:0-3499 GCA_036388835.1 Thermoanaerobaculia bacterium
ACCGGAATGAAGACAAGGTGCTGTGGAAGAACGATCAGTACCGCTTCACGGAAAATTACGAGGTGAATCTCGGCACGACGGACGCCTTCGACCAGGAAACGCGCGCGATCCAGGAGATCGCAGTGCGCTTCGCCGAGGGCCTGGTGACGAACCTGCTCGAAGGGTTTTAGGCGAGCGGAGGGAAAGCGGACGGGGGGCCTCCGGCGGGCCGGCGCGGCCGGCAGCGTTTGTTGCCTCAGGCCGGACGGACGCGCGTCGCATCGAGCGGGATTCGTGGGGACAACACACGCTGCCGGCCGGGCCGGCCCGCCGGAGGCCCCTGGTCGGTCTCTCTACTGCGCGAAACGCAGCACCCACGCGATCGTCCGTTCCAGAGCGTCGTTCCACGCTCCCTCCGGTAGAAAATGCGTGGCGTCTCGGTACTCGTGATACGCGAGCCGTTCCGGGGCCGATGCGTAGTGCGGCTCGAGCGTGCGATGAAACGCGCGCGCCGCATCGGGCGGAACGTTCACGTCGTTCTGCGCCGTCATCGACAGCAACGCGCGTGGGAAGAACTCGTCGGCGAGTGACGGATCGGGGGAGCCGAGGAGCGTCACCACCGCGGCGATACGCGGATCGCACACAGCGCCGCGATAGGCGATGTAGCCGCCGAACGAGATGCCGCACAACGCGATGCGATCGACGCCGAGCGCGTCGATGATCGACGGAATCTCCTGCACCGATTCATTCACCAGTTGAAAGAGCAGCGGCTCGATCACCTCGCGCGGCGGAGCGAAGCGTTCTTCGAAATTGTCCAGGCGCGCCGTTCGCCGTGTCCGGCCGCATCGATGCCGATGGCGAGAATGCCGGCGCGTGCGAAGCGCTCGAGCTCAGGCCGGTGTGTTTCCTTCGAAACGCCGAGGCCGTGATACCAGAGCAGCGTCGCCCGTGGGGTGTCGTCGGGACGGACGATCAGCGCGGGAGCTGGACCGAGCCTCAAACCATCTCGCGGAGCGCCTGCAGCAGCAGGTCGATGTCGTACGGCTTGGGCAGGAAGCGCACGTTCGGGCTCTCGAGATACGGCAGCACGCGCGTCGTGTCGACGTCGCCGCTGCAGAAGACGACCGGCAGTTGCGGCCAGCGCGCGTTGAGACGTTCGAACACCTGCGTGCCGTCGAGATCGGGGAGGTTGAGGTCGAGGAGGACGGCGTCGGGCGCGAAGCGGATCACCGCCTCTTCGGCCATGCCGCCGGTCGTGACGTGGTCGACGCTCACACCTTCGAGCGCGAGCATCTGAGACACGCCTTCGGCGACGTCGTTATCGTCTTCGATCAATACAAGTCGCTGCACGGAAGTATTCATGATACGCGGAGAAGGCAATCGGGGGAAAAAGATGTGAAAAGCGGTGCCCGCGCCGGGCTCCGACTCCACGTCCACAGTGCCGCCATTGCGGGCGACGAGCTGCCGGACGACCGTGAGTCCGAGGCCGATGCCGGAACGGCGCGTCGTGAAAAGCGCATCGAAAATGTGAGGGAGCACGTCGGCCGAAATCCCGGTGCCGGTGTCGCGAACGGTGATGCAGACGCGATCGCCGTCGACGTTCGCGGAGATCGTGACCGTGCCGCCGTCCGGCATCGCGTCGCGCGCATTCGCGACCAGATTCGCGAGCGCCTGCCGAATCTGCGCGGCGTCGAACGTGGCGAGGATCTGCCCGTCGTTCGGTGCGATCTGCACCTGCACGCGCTCGCCCGCGACGGTCGACAGCTCGAGAGCCGACTTGCGCAGAAAGTCGGGCACGTTGTTTTCGCTGGCCTTCGTTTCGCCGATGCGCGTGGTGCGCGCGATGTCCTGCGAGAGACGGCGGCCGCGTGCGATCGAGTTGACGATGCTCGTGGCGGCGGTGGTGAGGTGCGTGTCGCCGGCGGTGCGACGGCGGATCAGCTCCGCGAACGGCTGAATGGCCATGAGGACGTTATTGAAATCATGCGAGACCTTCGCGGCGATGCTGCCGAGTCCCGCCACGCGATCGCGTTCATCGACTTCTTGCAGCGCGGCGATCGCGTGGAGCGCGCCGGCGCCCGCGAGCGCAATGTCGTACGAACCGGTCTGCTGCGCCGCGCGGAACGCCGCTTCGTCTGCCACGCGGGTGAGGTTGCACGTGACGCCGGCGTGCGCGAATTGCTGCACGAGGCGCTCCGCCGCGGCGTCGCCGTCGCGGTCTTCGAGCAACAGAATGGAGATGGTGCGGGATGTCATGCGGGTGGCGGCTCGAAGCGGGCGAGCAGGAAAAAGCAAACGCCGTGCTGATCGTACGCGGGAACCCACCTGAAACGCACCTGCGGCGTGACGAACCGACCGCCTGGTGGTGCGAGCCGGGGAAAAACAAGAACGGCGCACCTTGCGGTGCGCCGTTTTCGTGATCGCTGAGGTGTCGGTCTTACTTCGCGGCAGCGCGCTTGGACGCGCCGGCGAGGCGGGACTTGTAGCGATCCGCCGTGTTCTCTTTGATCAGGCCCGTTTTGGCCGCTTTGTCGATCACCGAAAAGCTGGTCGCGAGCGTCTCTTTGTCGGCGTCGCCGCCCTGGATGGCCGTGCGCGCCTTCTTGAGCGCCGTGCGAAGGTTCGACTTCCCGGCGCGGTTCCGCGCCTTTCTCTTTTCGGCCTGCCGTCTCTGTTTCTCGGCCGAGGCAATGTTCGCCATGAATCTGCTCCTGCTGAACTGTGAATGGATTCAGGACCGGCAGGATTGCCCGTCCTCAACTAAAAGGCTGCGTAGTTTACTTCGTTTCGATCCCGAGCTGCTTCAATCTCTGGCGCGCGAGCGAGGCTTCCTGCGACTTCGGATGCTCGTGCAGCACATATTGAAGCTGCACAACCCCTTGTGCTCTCTCGCCGACGCTGATGTACGCGTAGCCCTTCTTGAGCAGGGCTCCCGGAACCTTGTCGGATTTCGGGTATCGGTTGACCACGGCATCAAACTCCGTGATGGCCTCCCGATATTTCTTCTGCGAAAAGAGACTTTCGGCGATCCAGTAGTTCGCGTTGTCGGCGAGATCGGAATCGGCGCTGGTCTGGAGGAACTCGCGGAACCCTTCGATGGCCAGGTCGAAGTTGCCACGCTGGTAATCGCGATACGCGGCCTGGTACGTCTGGTTCGGATCGGCGGCCGGAATCGAGTTGGCCGGGACCGTCACCTGACCGGTGGCCGGAGTGCCGGTACCCGCCGCGGGGGCAGCAGCGGCGGCGGCGGCCTGAGCCTGGGCCTGCACCGCGGTCACGGTCGCGCGGAGCTCTTCCATGTCACGGCGCGTCTGCGAGATCTGCGTCGAGATCTGATCGAGACGATGCGTGGCCTGTTCGACCGCGCCCTGCGTGTTCTGGATGCGGTCGTCCATCTCGCCGACTTTCGTGACGAGCGTCGCGTTCGACTTGAGCAGCATCTCGGTCTGCTCGGCGATGCGGACGTTCACGTTCTGCACTTCTTCTTTGGAAGATGCGGTCCGCTTGATGTTCGCAAGCT
>DASVRB010000657.1:0-1929 GCA_036388835.1 Thermoanaerobaculia bacterium
GAACGCGCGTCCACTTCTCGGATGCATTCGCGAACGAGCGGATCGCGTTCGAGCGCATCGACGACTCGTCCTAGCGCGTCCATTACGGCTCCTTCGAGATCGGGACTACTTCGCCGAGGAGCACCGGTTCGTCTGACCGCACGGTCTGCCGCGCCCAAGGGCTGACGCTCCCGCGTCCTTGTTCCGTCGCAGCCGCTCGGACGCTCCGCATGTGTCAAATATGTCCCTAGACACGAGTGTCAGGAGTGTCCCTGGTCATACCCTCTTAGCCCGCCGGGTTCTCTTTTGCCGGCGGGCTAAGAGCCCGCCGCTCCACCAGAACCGAGCTCGGCGGCCGAAGCGGCCGCCGCTCCACAGTTTTCGACGCTACTTCACCCGCACGCCCGCCACGTACCGGATATCTCCCCCGCCTTCGACGAGTCGGAACGGATGCACTTCGATCCGCTCGTCACCGCTCATCACCACCACCACGCCGCGGCTGATTCCCATCGGACCGGCGGCGAAGTAGCGGACGCCGACGTGGTAGGTGCCGGGCTGCGTTTTGGCGGTGCGGATCACCTCCGGCCCGAGGCCCTCGGTGATGTCTTCGTAGAGCTGCAGACCTGAGCGCGTCTCGCGGTGCTCGTAATAGCACTCCTCGCCCGCCGGATCGACGACGTGCAGGTCGACGTCATTCGCGTCCGTCTCCCACACCAACGTCACGCGCAGCGCGTCGGTACGCTCGAGATCGACGTTGTGCTCGCGAGCGCGTTCCGCAATCTCGTTGCGGCGCGCCGGCTCTTTCTTCTGCCACGCGCGATAGACGTAGCCGAGCTCCTCGCGAATGACGCGCTGCACATCGCGATACCAGGCCGGGAACTGCTGACGGGTCGCTGATTCGAGCACGCGCGCGGCTTCTTCGACGCGCCCGCTCTGCCACAACATCAGCGCAAGGTGGCGATAGCCGTTCGCACGATCGGGCCGCGCTTCGAGCGCCTTCCGCAACGACGCCTCGGCGAGCCGTGCGCGATTCGCACGCAGAAGCAGCAATCCTGCGCGCTGCAGCAGCTCCGTTTTGGCAGGCGCGACTTCGATGAGTGATGCGAACGCACGCGCCGCCTCGGTGTCGTCGCCGCGCGCATCGGCGGCCATGCCGAGGAGCTCGTAGACCTGCGGATTCTCCGGATCGAACGGCTGCCAGCGCAGCGCGAGCGCGCGCACCGCCGTCCATTCATCGAGTGCCGCCAGCGCTTCGCCGAGATCGTTGTACGTGATGCGATTGCGCGGATCGTCGGCGAGCTCTTTCTCCAGCCGCGCGATATCGGCGCGCGACGGCTTCACGCGCGTGGTCCACTTCGGATCGCGCGACTTTGAAGACGGGCGCGGGTTCGGGCGCCGCTCACGTGGTCGCGGCATCGGTGTCGACGCGCGGAGCTCCTCGGTCGCAGGTGCGTCGGCGACGGCGCCGACCGCGATGGCTTCATTGACTGCCGGCGGAGCAGCCGCCGCGCTCTCGAGCGCAACCTCCTGCTGCATGTCTCGCGAAAGAGGCATTGCATCGACCGTCGACTTTTCGAACTCCGCCTGCGAGCTCTGAGGCACGATCGGCGGTTCCGGCGCGGTCTCGCGACGCCGGATCGGCGGCGGCGCGACGGCCACCGGGATCGGCCGCGGCGGCGCGGCCGCCGTGCGATCGACGCGCGTGATGCCGCCTGCATCGATGGTCAGGATGTCGGCGAGCGCGCGGCGATCGATGCCGAAACGCTGGTAATCCCACTCCGTTTCGAGCACGAGCAGGGTGGTGCGCGGGATGACCACGCGCCGCTCGATGCTGATCTTCACCTGTTCGGTTGCGAGCGCGCGGCGCACCGCTTCCGACGGCTCCGCCGCTTCGCGTTCGGCGAGATATTGCAGATACGCGCGATACGCCTCGCGCTCGAGCAGCGGCGC
>DASVRB010000658.1:0-2397 GCA_036388835.1 Thermoanaerobaculia bacterium
GATGCGCGCGGCGAGGCCGGTGACCAGCGCTTTGACGACAACGATCGCGGTGACGACGCCGACGATCAGCAGCGGATGCCGCAGCACGAATGCGACATCGAGCAGCAGTCCGACCGAGACGAAGAACACCGCGCTGAAGAGAATCTGCAGCGGCAGAATCTCGGCAAACGCGTGATGGCTGTAGCGCGACTCGCTGACCAC
The DNA here is from genome assembly GCA_036388835.1 of Thermoanaerobaculia bacterium. GTDB lineage: Bacteria > Acidobacteriota > Thermoanaerobaculia > Gp7-AA8 > Gp7-AA8 > QHVT01. The sequence continues at coordinate 202 of DASVRB010000658.1, forward strand.
CAGGCCGGCGAGGAACGCGCCGAGCGAGAGGCTCACGCCGGCAAGGCTGGTGAGCCACGCCGTGCCGAGGCAGATGGCGATGATGGTGAGGAGAAAGATTTCCTGCGAGCAGGTGCGGGCGACGCGCTCGAGAATGATCGGCATCACCCGCCGCGCGACGAGGAGCACGATCACGACGATCAGCGCGGCGATGCCGAGGCCGCGCGCGATGGCCAGCGTCGAGCCGGCACCACCCGCGAGCAGCGGCAGGATCATCACCAGCGCCACGATGGCGAGGTCCTGAAAGATGAGGATGCCGAGGGAGAGCTGCCCTTTCGCGGAAGTCACTTCGCCGCGATCGCCGAGCACTTTCAAAACGATGGCGGTGCTGGAGAGCGCGATCAGCGCGCCGGTGTAGAAACCGCTGCGCGGATCGACGCCAACGAGCGCGAGGATGCCCATCGCGGCGGCGATCGTCAGCCCGAGCTGCAGTCCGCCGCCGACGAAGATCGCCCGCTTGATGCGCCACAAGCGCTCGAGACTGAACTCGATGCCGAGCGTGAACAGCAGGAGCGCGATGCCGATCTCCGCGACGAACTCGATCACCGCCGCGTCTTCGACCAGCCCCAGCGCGTTCGGCCCGATCGCCACTCCCGCCAGCAGAAACCCGACGATCGGCATCACGTGCAGGCGCTGACAGATGTACGCAATGACCGCGCTCGCCACGATGAGCGCCACGACCTGCGAGAGAAAGTCATGCATGCGAGGGCGATTCTATGTGCAGGGGGTGGTGTCGAACTTCGCGCGCCTCCCCGGGGCGTGGCGATGCCGCACCGGCCGCTTGACGGAATGTATATCGCAACGATATACGTTGGGTCCGTGGCAGTAGATCCTCTGGCCGAGATAGAAGGCTTCGACTGGGACGACGGCAACATCGGCAAGAACTGGCCGACGCATGGAGTCACCGACTGGGAGTGTGAAGAGATCTTCTTCAACAAGCCACTTGTCATCGCGGGCGACTGGCGACACTCCCAGACGGAAACCAGACATTACGCTCTCGGGCAAACGGATCGCGGACGGCTGCTGTTCGTTGCATTTACCGTCCGCCGGCACCTGATCCGGCCGATCTCCTGCAGAGACATGACCGCGCGTGAGCGGAAAGCCTATGAAAACGCGAAAGAAGATACCGACGTTCAAGGATGAAGCGGCGGAGCGGGAGTTCTGGTCGCGTGAGGACTCGACGGAGTACGTCGACTGGTCGAGCGCCAGCCGCGCCACGCTTTCGAATCTGAAGCCGACGCTGCGGACGATCTCGCTCCGCCTGCCGGAGGCGATGATCGCGGAGCTGAAGCTACTCGCGAACAAACGCGACGTGCCGTATCAGTCGCTGCTCAAAGTGTTTCTGGCCGAACGGATTCGCGAAGAACTTTCCGGCGACGTGCCGCGCAAGCCGCGCAGCCGCGAGAGGTGACCTCGTTCAACGTTTGCGGTCGTGCTGAGGTCAGAACCGCCCCTCATCAGCAACACGGATGTTGAAGTCGACGTGTTGCACGCCGGCTCGCGTGGTCACCGCGCGAATGGAGCCGAATGGACCGGCGGCGCTGGAGGCGCGTTTGTCGCGGGCGGTCAGGAGACGGTCGCCGGCGAACTGGAGGTCGGGGGTCCAGCGGCGCTGCAGTTTCGGGGCTTCGATGGTGAAGTGGATGTGGGCCGGCTCGGTCGCGTTCGGATACGGCGCGGGGCGAATGGTGCGGAATTCGAAGCGGCCGTTTGCGTCGCTGCGCGCCCAGCCGCGCAGACGCCAGCCTCTCTCGCCGCGACGGTGATACACGCCGGCTGCGTCGGTCTGATATGCGAAGACGATCACACCTGCGCGCGGCGTTTTGCCGTCGTTTTCGTAGACGCGGCCGTGCACGATCAGCGGCGTTCCGCGCTCTTTGTCAGGCGCGATGCGAGCGATGGAGGCGACGGTGCGCGGGCGTTGCCGCTGCGCGGTTTCCCACATGCGTATCCATTCGCGATCCTGCGCGGCGGCGGGCAGGGCGACGAGCAACGCGAGGAGGGATGCAGCGATTCCGCGGAGAGGCGCGCTGTCGATCATGAGGGAAAAGGCCGGGCGGCGAACGGGATCGTTCGCCGCCTCGTGAGACGAACTACTTCTTCGGAGCTTCTTTCTTCGGTTTCTTCGTTTCTTTCTTGCGGGCGTTGTTGCCTTTG
>DASVRB010000659.1:0-2843 GCA_036388835.1 Thermoanaerobaculia bacterium
CCCGATGATCGCGGCGGCGGCGATGAGTTTCAGTTCCGTTTCTGTAATCGCAAATGCGCTGCGGCTGCGGAGCGCGAGGATCTGACGCGCTCGGGTGCGCAGTGATTGCCGATCTCGCACGCGTGCGTGACGTGAGATAGAAGGAGTCTGTGATGAGACGACATACACGCACGATCGCGTGCGGAGCTTTGATCGCGGCGGCGCTGCTCTCCGGCGCCTGTCGCGGCGAGCGGAAAAGCGGTGATGCCGCAGCCGCGCATCAGCACGGCACCGCCACTGCGAATCCAACGGCGACTGCGGTCGATCACTCCGCGCACACCACGTCCGCCGATCCGCACGCGGGGATGAATCACGGGACGGGCGCGACGATGGATCACAGCGCGCACGGCGCCGCCGCGGAGGTCGATCACGCCGCGATGGGCCACGGCACCTCGGCCGATCCGCATGCAGCGCATCGCGCGAACGCGTCCGCCGGTGCGGTCGATCATTCGAAGATGGATCACTCCGCGAGCGGTCATGCAACGCAGCAACATCCGTCGCGCGGAGACGCTCACGGACAACACGGCGCAACGCGCGGCAGCAACGCACACGCGCAACATCGGCAAGAGCCGACGAACGCGCACGCGCAACACAACACGTCGCAACACGCACAACACAACGAGACACACACTCCCGCGGCGGACGCGCACGCGCAGCACGCCGCGACCACTCCACGTGACGCGCACGCAGCCCACGCCGCACACGGCGCCACCACATCCACCGCACCGGCGATCGCGGTCGCACCACGCTCGAGCAGCGAGCTGCAACGCGTCCAACCGGCGGCGACGCTGCGGCCCGACGCATTCGATGCGCCCGCGCCGGCCGCGGTGAGCGAAGCGCGCAAAGCCACGCAAGGCGGCGGTCATGAAGGTCACGCCACGCGCGGCATCACACCGGGTGAGGATCGCGAGAATCCCCCCACCCCGATGGCGGCCACGCGCGACCGCACCAACACTCCGGCCACGGGCGCGCAGCACGAACATCACGACGGAACGAACGCGCAGACGCGCGGCGCCGCGCAGACGGACGAGGCGGTCGCTTACTACTGCCCAATGGATCCCGAAGTTACGAGCACGCGGCCCGGCAGTTGCCACAAGTGCGGCATGGCGCTGGTGAAGAAGGACTGACGTGAGGAAGAAGCGAATGACGCAGAGCACGACATTTCTCGCCGCGTGCGCGGTGCTGCTGACCTCGTGCGTCAGCGTGCCGCGCGACGCCGGCGTCGCGGAGATTCAGGACGCGCTCGCGCAGCGCGGCGCGGCCGGCGTCGAGTGGAGCGCGCAACCGGCGACCGCCGATCACGAGCGCGTCGCCGCGCTGCTGCAGGACGAGCTGACTGCGGACGAAGCGGTCGCGATCGCGATGCTCAACAGTCCGCGCCTGCAGGTTGCGCTCGCCGACCTCGGCATCGCCCGCGCCGATCTCATCGAGGCGAGCACAATCGCGAACCCCGTCTTCGAGTTCGAGGTCCGTTTTCCCGGCGAGCCGTATCGGCCGTACGAATTGCGGCTCGCGCAGTCGCTCATCGAGTTGATCCAGCTCCCGCGCCGCCGCGCCCTCGGCCGCGCCGCGTTCGACGCGGCACAGATGCGCGTCAGCTCGGAAGTGCTGCGCTTCGCGGGCGACGTCCGCGCCACGTACTACGACCTCCTCGCCGCGACGCAGCACGTCGCGCTCAGCCGCACAATCGCCGCCTCGGCGCAGACGGCTGCCGAAGTGGCGCTCAAGCAGCACGCGGCGGAGAACATCACCGATCTCGATCTCGAAAACGAGCAGGCGCTGTACGAACAGGCGAAGCTCGATCTCGCGCGGGCCGAACAGCGCGTCATCGTCACGCGTGAGTCGCTCCTGCGCGCTCTCGGCCTGCGCAACACCGTGGCCGAATGGCGCGTCCCTGCAACCTTTCCGGAGCTGCCGGCGCTCGAGCTCGAACAGCAGCAGCTTGAACAGCTCGCCGCGACGCAGCGGCTCGACCTCGCCATCGCTCGGCGCGAGCTCGAAGTGGCGCAGCGGCAGGTGCCGATCGCTCGCCTCGCGATGCTCGAAGAGACCGTGCTCGACCTCCATTACGAGCGCGAGCCCGACGGCGAGCACACCGTCGGACCGGGCATCGAGTTTCCGATCCCGATCTTCAACAGCGGACGCGCCGGACGGACGCGCGCCGAAGCGCAGTTTCTGCGGGCGAGGCACGCGCTGAACGCGCTCGAATCCGAGACCGCCTCGCAACTGCGCGCCGCGCGCTCGACGCTCGCCGAAGCGCGCGCACGCGTCGAGTACTACCGCGACGTCATCGTGCCGCGGCGCACGCGCATCGTCGAGCTGACGAAGCTCGAGCACAACGCCATGCTCGTCGGCGTGTTCCAGCTCCTGCAGGCGAAGCAGAACGAAATGCAGGCGCGCCGCGACTACATCGAAGCGCAGCGCGAATACTGGAGCGCGCGCACCGATCTCGATCGCGCGCTGCAGGGCGTCGCGTCCGACACCTCATTCACGCCTGCCACCGATCAGGGGCAGGGGAAGCAAGCCGACATCACCCGTGGGGGGCACTGACGAATGCCGTTCAGCCGCCGCAGTCTTCTCTTCTCCAGCATCGCCGGCGCCGTCACCGGCGCCTTCACCGGCAAGCGCGCCGAGGCCGCGATTCAACGGCAGCCGGGGCACAACGGACCGCCGCCGAAACCATTCGCATCGCGGCGCAGCAGCGGCCGCGCGCCTGTCGTCACGCCGAACGGCACGTCACTGCCGCATCGCATGGTCGACGGAGTGAAGGAGTTCCATCTCACCGCCGAGCCGGTGCGCCGCGA
>DASVRB010000660.1:0-5122 GCA_036388835.1 Thermoanaerobaculia bacterium
CAAAGAGTGATTCGTCACCCGCTGGCAACCGTTCGTCCCTTTCCTCAAACATCGGGGTAGGGAAGTACCTCTCTCCGTCACTCCTGAGTGAGTGCCGTAAACAAGGAGTGTCGAAGTGTCGCTATCCATCCCTCCCCTCGCCGTCGTCGAGGTGCTGGACGCAGGTCCGCGCTGGTCGTACGGAATGCTCGCCGCCAACTTCGCGCGCGTGCAGATTCTCATGACGTGGTACGGCGGCAATCCCGACCGCTATCTCGCCGCCATCGAAGACGGAGTCGAAGATGCGGAAGACCGCGAATTCGTCGACGCGTTGAAGCGGCGCGTTGCGGATGACCGAGGATTGCTCGACGACATGCGCCGGATCGTTGGCGAGTTCGCGTCGCGTTTCGCGTCGTAATAGACTCGCCGCCGCATGAGCAAGCGGCCTCGCATCGTCATCGTCGGAGGCGGCTTCGCCGGCCTCTACACCGCGCGTGGACTGAAGAACGTCGACGCCGACGTGACCGTGATCGACCGGCACAACTACCACCTCTTCCAGCCGCTGCTCTACCAGGTCGCGACGGCCGGACTCAATCCGAGCGACATCGCCGCGCCCATCCGCGGGATTCTCCGGACGCAGAAGAACGTCTCCGTCCTCCTCGGCGAGGTGACCTCAATCGACGTCGCCAACCGGCGCCTGCAGCTCGCCGACGGCAGCACGCGCGAGTACGACCAGCTCGTGCTCGCGACCGGGGCCACGCATTCCTACTTTGCGCATCCTGAATGGGAGCGCGACGCGCCGGGCCTCAAGACCATCGACGACGCGCTGGAGATCCGCCGCCGCGTGCTCCTCGCGTTCGAAGCGGCAGAGCGGGAAAGCGATCCCGAGAAGCAGCGCGAGATGCTGACGTTCGTCGTCATCGGGGCGGGGCCGACCGGCGTCGAATTGGCGGGGGCGCTTTCGGAGATCGCGCGCCAGACCATGGTGCGCGACTTCCGCAACATCCATCCGGAGAGCGCGCGCATCATCCTTCTCGAAGGACGCGAGCGCGTGCTGCCGGTCTATCCCGAATCGCTCTCCGAGAAGGCGCGCCAGCAACTCGTGGAGCTCGGCGTCGACGTGATCGTGAACGCGATCGTCACCGACGTCACGTCGACCGCGGTGAAGGTCGGCGAGCGGGTGATCCCGACGCGCACGGTGCTCTGGGGCGCCGGCGTGCAGGCTTCCCCACTCGCCCGCTCGCTTGGCGTACCGCTCGATCGCGCCGGCCGCGTGCTCGTCGAGCCGGATCTCACGATTCCCGGACATCCGGAAGTGTTCGTCCTCGGCGATCTCGCTGCCGCGCAACAGCGCGACGGCAGTTTCGTTCCCGGTGTTGCGCCGGCAGCAATTCAGGCGGGACAGCACACCGCTCTCAATCTGCGCCGCGCCGTCGAAGGACAGCCGCTGCGCCCGTTCCGCTACCGCGACAAAGGCTCGCTCGCCACCATCGGACGCGCCGCGGCGGTGGCCGATTTCGGCAAAGTCCGTTTCGGCGGCTTCATGGCCTGGATGGCCTGGCTGGTCATCCACATCTTCTTCCTGATCGGCTTCCGCAACCGGTTCCTCGTGATCACGCAGTGGGCCTGGGCATACCTCACCTACCAACGCGGCGCGCGGTTGATCACGGGGAAAAGCACGCCGTCGGCGTGACGTCGTTCCTGTGGAGCGGCGGGCTTTAGCCCGCCGATTGTTAGATAACCGCCGGCGGGCTGAAGCCCGCCGCTCCACTAGAACCAGAACCAGATGCTACGAACGTAGCAACCTTCTGCGCACCTGCTACGTATGTAGCAGGTATGAAGACACTCCTGCTCCTCCTCGCCATCAACTGGAACGCCGATCTCACGCGCATCGCCGAAGAAGTACCGAAGGTCCATCCGAACCCGTTTCGCACCACCACTCGTGAGGCGTTCCTCGCGGACGTCGAGCAATTGCGCGCCCGCGCGCCGGAGCTGCAGCCGCACGAGGTGATGGTGGAGATGGCCCGCATCGTGGCGACGGTGAACGACGGGCACACGCGGCTGGCGTTGCCGATCGACGATGCGCATCAACTGTTTCACCGGCACGTGAAGACGGCGCTGCCGAAGGATTCCTCGCTCTGGTTTCACGTCATCCCGCAGCGATTCACGATTCGCGGCGAGGCGCTGTTCCTGAGCGATGGCCGGCGCGTGACGCGCGTCGGCAAAATGTCGGCCGAGGAGGCGATCGCGGCGCTGAAACCGGTCGCGCCGGCCGATAACGAGTGGCAGCGCAAAGATTTCGTCGGGTCGTACATGTCGGTCCTCGAGATCCTGCACGCGCGCAAGGTGATCGACTCGCTCACGGGAGTGCCGATCGTGTTTGCGGATGGCAGCGCGATCGTCGCGAAGCCGTCGGCGGCCGGAGCGGCCGCCGCTCCACAGGAGCCGTGGCGCTTCGAATATCTCGCGGAGCAGAAGGCGGTCTACTTCGATTACGACGAGGTATCGAACGCGAAGACGGAGACGCTCGCGCAATTCGCGGAGCGGATGTTCCGCTTCATCGACGAACAGCCGGTCGAGAAGCTGATCATCGACATGCGCGACAACTACGGCGGCAACGGCACGTTGAATCGCTCGCTGCTGCACGGCCTGATTCGCGCGAAAAAGCTGCAGGCTCCGGGGACGCTGTTCGTGCTGGTCGGGCGGCGTACGTTCTCCGCCGCGATGATGTTCGCCACCGATCTCGAGCAGCACACGCACGCGATCTTCCTCGGCGAACCGACGGCCGGCGCGCCGAACAGCTACGGCGATTCGCGCAAGATCGTGTTGCCGGAGAGTGGCCTCACGCTGCGCGTCTCCTCGCTGTACTGGCAGCAGTCCGATCCGCGTGACACACGCGACACGCTCACCCCGCATTTCCTCAGCGAAACGCCGATGGACATCGCCCTCAATTACTTCGGCGCGCCCGCATCGGAAGGGACGTGGGAAGGCGTCATGAGCGTCGAGTTCCGGCGCATTCCGATCACCGTCGTCAACGGCGCCGTGACCACGCCCGAATGGAAGGACTACAAGTTCGCGCTGCGCACTGGAACGAAGCGAATGGCGGGAACGATGACGCTCGGAGGGATCGAATATCTCGTGACGGGCGAGCGCTAGTTTGGAGTGCGGCGACGCCAGTCGCCGCTTTCACTCGCCGCGAGAACGCGGTGGCCTTGCCACCCCACTCCAAATTACCGCAGCGTTCGGACGCCGTTTTCTCCGAGGGCGGCGCCGGCGATGACGCTGTCGAGTCGGCGGCGGGTGGCGGGGACTTTCTGCATGTACTTTTCGGTCTCGGGGAGTTTGCGAATGAGGCCGGCGAGCATGCGCTTCACGTTGTGCGAGCCGCCGTTGTAGAGCGCGGCGGTCATCGCTTCGATCTCCCTCTCGCCGGTCGCGCCGAGCTGGCGCGCTTCGTCGCCTTTGCGGTCGAGGTGACGGACGAGGAAGCGGGCCATGCTCTTCGCGGAGAAGCGGTCGTCGAGGTGCTCGCCGAGGTATTCGCTCGCTTCGTAAGCCATCGTGCGCTTCACCGTCTCGTCGTCCATTCCGAAGTGTTCTTCGAGCATCGCGTCGCGTTTGGCGATGAGCGCTTTTTGATACTGCACCCACGCCGCGAGTTGCGTCGCTTTCAGCGCGCGGTACTCCTTGCGCGTGTCGTTGCGGAACTCGCGCAGCTCGGCGCGCGAGCCTTTGTCGAGCAGTTTGCCGAGCTTGTTCAGCACCGACTTGTTGTGGGCGTCCATCTGCTCGATGGTGGCGAAGTATTTCTTCGACGCGAACGGCTCGAGCAGATCGAGCTCGTCGATGCCTTCGCGGCGGAGCTCTTTCGCCGAGGCGAGCAGGCGCTTCGCTTTCTTGCGAACGGCCGGCGTGTCTTTGTCGACGATCATCGAGGCGATGGTGTCGGCATCGCCGAGCGGCTTTTTCATGATGTAGGCGCGCGAGCCGATCAGGTAATCCTTCGTCACGAAGAGCTTCCCTTCGAGCGCTTCCTGCCGGTACGCGACGGGCGTCGCCTGCGCGAGTCCGACCGCTCCCGCTTCGGAGACGTCGAGGATCTTGCCGTTCGTCTCCGCGTGCGCGATCGCGAGGAGCAGCGTGACCGAGGGGGCGCTCGGCATCGAGCGCGCCGCGTCGTCGATCACGACCACCAGCTCCTCCGGATTGCGCGTCCACATCTCCGCCATTTCATGTGCGAGGACGCTGATCCGATTGTCGATCGTTTTCTGCGAGACCTGCACGAGCGTCGGAACCTCGCGCGACGGTTCCGGGCGCGTCAGCTCTTCGGCCGGGAACTCGGGGACGAAGACAGGCTGCTTCGCCGGCTTGTGGGGAGGAGTGAACATTGCGGCCTGCTGATACTCGCCGCCGTCGCGCAAAGGCATCTGCACGACTCCGAATGCGATTGAGCCCAATGCTGCACCGAGTACCACCCACCACCACCAGGAATTGGTCCGCATGATCGCCTCAACGAGAGGTTAGCATTGGCGACTTCCCATGAGATGTGAACGTTTCACTCTTTTTCTGCTTCTGTTCGCCGCATGCTCGCGCGAGACTCCTGCGCCCGTCGAACAGCGTTCAGCCGCGAAGCAACCGGTCACTGTCACGGCCCCGATTCCGGCGCCGGTGAAGCCGGTGCCGGTCGATGCGGCAACGTATGACGAGGCGATGAAGTGGTTCGGATCGGCGCCCGCATTTCAGTTCGTGCTGACCGAGGGAACCGTGCGCGCGGAAGGAACACTCGCGCGGAAAACCATCGGCATGGAGATCGTCGAATTTCGTGCGAACGGTGATGAGTGGCGCGCCACCGCGACCGCGCGCGGCGTCGAATGGCAGCGCCGCGGCGGCGGCAAGTGGAGCGTGGCCGACGCGCCGCCGTACGGAAACCGCGTCTATCAGCGCGTGACACTGGCGATCGATCCGCAGAAACGCGAGGGGACGGCGCAGCTCGTGTCCAGCGAAGGCGACTCGAATCTCTACCGCTTCACGAATGCCAACAGCGGCGAAGTGCACGAGGTGTGGGTGGCGAAGAGCGACGGCCGGATCGAGCGGATGAAGATCGGCGACTCGTTCGACATGACCATCGCGGTGAAGTAGCGCG